>JAQVDG010000038.1 GCA_028698395.1 Weeksellaceae bacterium | reverse complement strand
AAGCCCGAAATCAAGTGTTCCATCTGCCAATTCCGATAAAATTTCATTGGTTTGTAACTCTTTTATTATCAAACGAGCTTTAGGATAAGTTTTTTGAAATTCTCTGTAAAAAAGAGGTACTAAAGTTGGAAGTACAGTTGGAATAACTCCAATCAAAAAATCACCTTCCAACAATCCTTTTTCTTCATAAACCAATTGCTTCATAGCATGAGCCTCTTTCAGTATTTTTTGTGCTTGTTCCACCACTTTTTCACCAATTTGAGTTAAACGAATCGGGTGCATACTCCGGTCAAAAATCTCAATATTAAGTTCTTTTTCCAATTTTTGAATCTGCATACTCAAAGTAGGTTGTGTTACAAATGTTTTTTCTGCCGCTAAGGTAAAATTACGGTGTTCTGCAACTGCTAAAATGTATTCCAACTGAACCAAAGTCATGATATAAATATTTTTTATAAAGGTATTAATAATATCGAAATAATTTATAAAACACGGCTTGGTTTTCGCGTTAGTTCTGTTAAATTTCATTTTTTAATTCCTGATTTCTCCTTATATTAGAGAAATAAAAAATAAGTAAATAATCAAAAAATCAATCAATATGAAATTATCAACTATTGGATTAAAACAATCCACAACAAAAGAATTAGCAGACGATTTAAATGTTCTTTTAGCAAATCTTCAAGTCTATTATCAAAACCTGAGAGGAGTTCATTGGAATATTAAAGGAGTTCAGTTTTTCCAACTGCATGCTAAATTTGAAGAATTATATTTAGACGCTCAGGAGCGTGTAGATTTAGTTGCCGAGCGGATTTTAACCTTAGGCGGAACACCTTTACATACTTTTGATGACTATATGCAGTCCACAAGTGTAAAAGTTGGAAAAGACATTTCAGATTCCAAAGGTTCAGTTCAACTCGTTTTAGACTCTATTCAGGAATTATTGAAAATAGAAAGAAGTATTTTAGATCGTTCTGCAGAATTAGATGACGAAGGAACGAATGCCATGATGAGTGATTTTATTTCGTTTCAAGAAAAAACAGCCTGGATGCTGAAAGCTTTCTTAGGATAAAAACAAATTTTAAACTCCATAAAATCCACAGAAATTCACTATTCTGTGGATTTTTTGTTACAAAAACCTTAATTTATTTCATAAAATCGTTGTACATTCGTATAAAACATATAAGATGGACTTTACACAACTATTAAACAGTGATTTGGGTAATCAAATTATCAGTGGAATCAGTAAAAATGCAGGAACAAACGAAAAGGATACAAAAGCGGTTGTCAGTGAGAGTTTCCCTGTTTTATTGGGCATGCTGAAAAATAATGCTTCAACCGAAGATGGAAATGAAGGAATTCTACAAGCACTGAAAAAACACGATGGAAGTATTTTAAACAATATTTCAGGATTTTTAAATGGAGACGATTCCTCGGACGGAGACAAAATTTTAGGTCACGTTTTAGGCAAAAATCAAAATACAGTTGAAAATGCACTGAGCGCAAAAACAGGTGTTGATTTAAATACCGTAAAGAAAATTCTTCCACTTTTGGCTCCTATTATTTTGGGTTATTTAGGAAAACAATCCAAAGGTCAAGGACAATTTGATTTAGGCGGAATCCTCGGCGGTTTACTCGGTGGAAAATCCAATGCAGCTGGCGATATTCTATCTTCTGTTTTAGGAAAAAACGCCGGAGGAATCTTAGATGCGTTCACCGGAGGAGGCGGAAAGAAAAAAACAGATTTAGGCGGTTTATTAGGTGGTCTTTTTGGGAAAAAATAATTTTTTATTTTCCTAAAACCATGAAAGATAAATCCTTTTACCAAGACGCTCCCGACTATTGTCATTCTTTCTTTGATTTGGTTTCTACTTCTGATTTATTGAGTGAATTAGAGAAAAGCTGTCGTTATACGCACAAACTTTTTGAGAAAATTCCGGCTGAAAAAGAAAATTATTCTTATCAAAAAGGAAAATGGACTATCAAAGAAGTAATTCAGCATATTATTGATTGTGAACGGATTTATACTTACAGAGCACTTCGTTTTTCCCGATTTGATTCAACTGAATTAGCTGGTTTTGACCAAGAAAAATTCATTCAAAATTACAAAAATTCACTTTCTGATTTTTCTGATTTAAAAGAAGAATATACCATAGTCCGAAAATCTACACTCGCACTTTATCAATCCATGACCGAAGAAATGCTGAATTTTAAAGGAAAAGCCAATCAAGCAACTTTTACAGCTAAAACACTTGGTTTTATGGTCGTTGGACACAATTTACATCATTGTTATTTTATCGAAAAAATGTATTTGAATTCCGGAGATTCTTCTTTTTTGTGAAATCAAAACCGGGCAACAATTCCAAAATGAATTTTTGAACTTTTGAAATCAAATCCGGTTTTTGATTGTCGTCCAACGGCATAACTCAAATTAAAAACACCCAATTGGGTTAAAAATGAAAAACCGGCACCAGTTCCTCCTAAATTCTCCTGAATTTTCGCCGGTTTATTTTCCAAATAGGCATAATCACCAAAAACAGAAATATAAAAATTTTCATTAGGCAAAAAACGGTACTCTAAACTTATGATTCCGTAAGCCGATGCCACCAAACTTTCTTCATTAAACCCCCGAATACTGCCAAATCCTCCGATTCGATACAGTTCATTCAAAGAAAATTCATCATCGCCCAATAAAGCATAGGCTTCCACATCTGTTTTTATATAATGTTGCGGATGCAAACGAAATAAATGAAACCACTCTCCTCCTACTTCATATTGTTTTGATTTTTTATCAAAAATCTCCAAAGTCTGAGTATCGGTTTCTTGTTTTTTTCGTGTCAAAGCTTTTCCGCTCAAATAAATCTTTGATTTTCCTTCAAATAAGCGATTGGAACTAAGTAAAATATATTCATAACTCATTCCGATTCCTGTTTTCGTAAAATCATCATAAAGCGAAGCCAATCCGGGTTGTTCATTCAAAACAAAATTTGAATCTTCAAAACTGAAATTCACCCCCAAATTGGAATTCATCGTGATTTGATAAAACAAACGTTCTTCTAATTTCGTGTTGACATAAGTACTGTCTTGCTTGAATAAATTTAATTGGGTTTGCGAACCCAAAGGTGAAGAAAAAAGATAAGGAATCCGGACATTTAAATCCAAAGAAGTTGTTTTATCGGGAGTTGAACGCCAATTCAAACGAATTCGTTCCATGCTGTTGAAATTATTATTTAATTCAATCAAAACACTTCCATTCAATTGAAATTTTCCGTCCAAATCATTTCCAAAACCTAAAATTCCATCAAAAATATTGGATTTTACTTTATTCACATACAAATAAATCGTTGTAGAATCGGTATTAAAAAGTGTTTGTGCCGGACGAATTTCTTCTATCATAGAATTGTAATTCATTCGTTCTGATAATTTTAACAATTCCGATTCATTATAAATCATTCCCTTTTTTAAACCTAAACCGTGTTTGATGAAACCTTTGGATAATTTCTCATAACCTTGCACCTGAACACCATCAATCGTCCGTTTTTCCAACAAACGATAATTCAAACCAATTTGCAGTTCATTTTCCCGATAACCCAAATCCTGTATGGTGATTTCCACAAAAGGAAATCCTTTTTTTGCAAAATATTGATTGGCTGACTGAATCAAAGAATCCAAGTTTTGAATAGCAAACCAATCTTCTTTTTTTACAAAAACAGAATCACTCTTTACCCAGATTTTTTGGTACATTTTTCCTTTGTTCATATAGACATCCCGATTCTGAATCGAATCCAAAGTCAACGTATAAAATCCTCCGTTTTTTAATGAGTCTAAAACAGAATAAACCAAAGAATCCCGGTTTATTTTTTTTTGAAAATCAAGTTCATATTGATTGGAATTCACTTTAAAATCATAAAAATTCCACACAGAATCGGTTTTTTCCTGTGCCAAAACAGAAGAAAACCAAAGGCTTATGACAAGCAATAAAAACAGCCTCATTTTGTGTTGATTTTTATCTAATTTTATACTAATACTTCCAAAGTTTTATCAATTTTTCTTCAAAATCACTATCGGGCATAAATTGTTTCTCTAATTCTGCATTAAACGGAATCGGTGTATTCATACTGGCTGAACGAAAAACGGGAGCGTCCAGACTTTCAAAAGCTTCTTCGGAAATTACCGCAGAAATTTCACCTCCAAATCCATTAATTAAAGTATCTTCATGTAAAATAATGGCTTTTCCGGTTTTATGTACCGATTTCAAAACCGCTTCTTTGTCCCAAGGAACCAAAGTTCGCAAATCAATTAATTCTGCCTTTATTTCCGGAAATTTTCTCAAAACATTCAGGGCAATATGAACGCCCAAACCATAGGTTACAATGGTAAGCTCATCACCTTTTGTATGAAAACGTGCTTTGCCAAATGGAATTGTATAATAGTTTTCCGGAACCTGACTTTTAATGCTTCTGTACAACTTTTTATGTTCAAAATACATAACCGGATTAGGGTCGGCAAAAGATTGCAACAACAATCCTTTGGCATCTTCCGGTGTTGCCGGGTAAACAATTTTCAATCCGGGAACTTTGGTGAACCAAGCTTCGGTGGATTGGGAATGATAAGGACCGGCTGCCACTCCTCCTCCGGTCGGCATCCGTACTACAACATCTGCATTTTGCCCCCAACGGTAATGTGCTTTTGCCAAATTATTAACAATTTGATTGAATCCTTCGGAAACAAAATCAGAAAACTGCATTTCTACCATGCTTTTTTGTCCACTGATTGATAAGCCCAATCCGGCTCCTACAATGGCAGCTTCACAAATTGGTGTATTTCGGATTCGGTCTTTTCCGTATCGGTCTAAAAATCCTTCGGTTACTTTGAAAGCTCCGCCATATTGAGCAATATCTTGTCCCATAAAAATCAAATCCGGATAAAGCTGTAAAGCTTCATCCAAAGCTTCCGAAATGGCATCAATAAAACGTATTTCACGTTGTGAAACCGACTTTGTAATAACTTCTTCATTGGAAAAAGGAGCATAAACATCTTGTAATTCTGTTTTTTTATCGGGAACAATAGCAGCTAAATTATCTGCAATTTCCAATTCCGATAAAACCAAATCGCTTAATTCTTTTCGGTAATTCTGAATGCTTTCATCGGTCAGAATTCCTTTTTCTTTCAATAAATTTTCAAATTGTAAAATCGGGTCTTTATCTTCCCATGAATCAATTAATCCGTCCGGATAATAGGCCGTTCCGGAAGCTTCTTCATGTCCTCGCATACGGAAAGTCATACACTCGATTAAAACCGGACGTGGATTTTTACGAATATCTTCTGCCCAATGTTTTACGGTTTCATACACTTCCAAAAAATTATTTCCATCGATGCTCACCGCATCTATTCCATATCCTATTCCTTTGTCCACAAAGGATTTCATCTTAAATTGTTCAGAAGAAGGCGTAGAAAGTCCCCACTGATTATTTTCAACAATGATTATCAAAGGCAATTGCCAAACAGCTGCCACATTGACTGCTTCATGAAAATCACCTTCACTCGCTCCTCCATCACCGGTAAAAACCATAGCCAACTGATTGTTTTTTTGAAGTAAGTTGGCCAAAGCAATTCCATCCGCAACGCCCATTTGAGAACCCAAATGCGAAATCATCCCAATGATTTTGTATTCTTGTGTTCCAAAATGAAACGAACGATCTCGCCCTTTTGTAAAACCTTCCATTTTCCCCTGAAATTGAGCAAACAAACGATGCAAAGGAATATTTCGAGAAGTGAAAACTCCTAAATTACGGTGCATAGGCAATATATATTCGTCCGGGTTCAACGCTAAAGTCGTTCCGACTGAAATTGCTTCTTGTCCCCAAGCCGAAAACCATTTTGAAATTTTCCCTTGTCGAAGTCCAATCAACATTCGTTCTTCAATCATTCTGGGAAGAAGTAATTTCTTGTAAAATTCTATATAGTGAGAAGTAGTATAATCTGACATCTTTTTTATTCTGATTTTAAGGGTCAAAATTAGTCTATTTATTAATGGCTTTAAAATAAAATTCTCAAATTATAAAGAGTTACTACAGCTGTAATTGCTTTTTCCAAAATTCAAAGTGTAAAATCTGCTTCAACTAATAAAATCTCAAAAAAAATTAAAATCAAAACGTACAATAAAACAGTAGTTTTCAGAGACATTCTGTCAGGAAAATAAAAATCTATCATTTTTGTTTGATGGAAATTGTAATTATATGTACTTTTAGAAAATAAAATTTTTTGAGACATGAGTTATTATAAATTAGGTAAAATTCCACAAAAGAGACATACTGTTTTTAAAGATGAAAACGGAAAACTTTTTTATGAGCAATTATTTGGAACAGAAGGATTCGATGGAGTCGCTTCTTTGCTTTATCATATTCATCGCCCTACACAGATTATGCGTATAGGTGAAGCAATTGATGACAGCCCGAAAGCGGCAATCGATAAAAACATCAGTCCTCGTTTGATTAAGGGTTTTGAAGCCAAACCGGCTGACGATTTTATCGCTTCCAAAACACCTGTTTTCTTTAATGATGATGGTGTTTTAGGCGTAGCGGCTCCCAGAAAATCCATGACGGATTATTTTTACAAAAACGGACATAATGATGAACTATTTTTTGTACACAAAGGAAGTGGAATTTTCAAAACTTTAATGGGCGATCTTCCTTTCAAATACGGTGATTACATCATTGTTCCAAGAGGTACGATTTACCAGTTTGAGTTTGATAATGAAGATAACCGTTTACTGTATATTGAATCTTCATCACCTATTCAGACTCCCAGACGTTACAGAAATGAAGTTGGACAGTTTTTGGAACATTCTCCTTTCTGCGAAAGAGATTTCAGATTTCCTATTTATCGAGAGCCTATTGATGAAAAAGGCGAATTTGTAGTCAAAGTAAAAAAACAAGGAAAAATCTATCCGGTGGTTTATGCCACACATCCTTTTGACGTTGTAGGTTGGGACGGTTATTTCTATCCGTATATTTTCTCAATTTTTGATTTTGAACCGATTACCGGTAGAATCCATCTACCGCCACCGATTCACCTTCAATTCCAAGCCAATAATTTCGTGGTATGTTCTTTCGTACCAAGATTATACGATTATCATCCATTGGCAATTCCGGCTCCATACAACCACAGTAATATCGATACAGAAGAAATCTTATATTACGTGGATGGTGATTTTATGAGCCGAAACCATATTGAAAAAGGACATTTCACTTTACATCCGGGCGGAATTGCACACGGACCTCACCCGGGAGCAATAGAAAGAAGTATCGGACAGAAAGAAACCGGAGAATTAGCCGTAATGGTCGATTTCTTCCATCCGGTAAAATTGACCGAACAAGCTGTTGCCATGCAAGATCCGGAATATGTAAAAAGCTGGTTAGAACCTTAAAATTCGTACAACAATAAAAGAAAATCCCGTAAAAGCGGGATTTTTTTATTGTGTCTCAGGGGGTACTACTTTTATAGACGAGCTTTTCTCCAAAGCATTTCCAATCGTTCCGGATTTCAATTCAGTTTCCAACCACTCGTTTTCAGGCTGACTTTCAGCTGTAATCCCCCCCCCTACATACATCCAAATTTCATTTTCAAAAACCTGAGCCGAACGAAGGTTCACATAATATTCTTTAGAATCTTGTTTTTCCAATCCTATATAACCACCATAAAATTCGCGGGAATGAAATTCATTCCGAACGATAAAATCAAAAGCTTCTTTTTTAGGCATTCCGCACAATGCCGGAGTTGGATGTAATTTTTCCAATAAAGTCGAAATCCTAAAATCCGATGGAATTTCTCCTGAAATATAAGTTTTCAGATGTTGGAATTTTCCGGCCTGAACTGTTTTCGGACCAATTACTTTTAGCTTTTGAATTTCCGAAAAACAATCCAAAATAAAATCTGTTACAATTTGTTGTTCTTCATATTCTTTAGGCGACCATTGACTTTCAGGTAATTTAGTAGCTGCCAGGGATACGGTTTCTACTCTATTTCCGATTTGACTCAATAATAATTCCGGCGTAGCTCCTATCCAGGTTTCTTTTTCCGGAAAATGCCATAAAAAAACCAAAGCTGACGGATGTTGATACATTAAATTCCGAAAAGTTTTAAATAAATCAAAGCCCTCATTTTCAATTACTTTCAACCGACTCATTACAATTTTAGAAATCGTTGAGTTTTGAATAAAATCAAGTGTTTTTTGAATTAAATCCCGATATGCTTCTTGTTGAACGGAATTTGTTTTTTGAGTTTTTTTTAATTTTAATTGCATTTCAAACTCAAATTCAGAAATAGGAAGCCGAAACGGATTTTTATCGGCTATACTCCTTTTGACCTCAGAATCAAAAGAATGAAACAAAAATCGTTGGGATTCAGAATTATCTTGGACATACAAATAGACAAAATCTTCGTTGGGTTTTGAAAACAAAACAAACGGAATGTTTTGCAGAATAGCTGTATTTAATTTCTTAAAAAAAGAACTCATTCTAATTTAAAATTAAACATAATCAACTGACACAATGGAATTCATCAATTGGCAATGACAAATCAATTTTTCTTTTTCATCTTTAATTTCAATTTTCACCAAATGAACCGTTCTTCCTTTTTTAATAAATTCTGCCTTAGCGAAAAGCATTCCTTCTTTCTTGGGGCGAAGGTGGTTGGCATTCATTTGTAAACCAACGGATTTAAATTTTGATGAATCAATCGACATTGCTGACAAAACACTGCCCACCGTTTCTGCCAAAGCAATGCTGGCACCGCCGTGCAAAATTCCGTAAGGTTGATGTACTTTCGGTGTTACCGGCATACTGGCTTCTAAAAAAGTTTCGCTTACATCGGTGAACTGAATAGCCAAAACTTCCATTAAAGTATTGGAATTCATCTTATTTAATTGTTCTAAAATCGTTTTTTTGTCCATTATATAATTTTTGGATTGTATTTTTCGGGGTATTTTCCTTTTATATTTTTATAAAAATCCTGAATTTCCAATAAAACATCTTCTTTGCTACGCCCATCAAGATAAATTACCTTTCCAATTCCTGCCATTTGTTTTTGATAATCACAATACGATAAAACAAGTGGAACATTGGCTTTTTGTGCAATATAGAAAAACCCGGTTTTCCACTTTTCTGCCCAAGAACGAGAACCTTCCGGCGTATTTAAAATATAGAGTTGATGAGGTGTTGTTTCCAATAAATCGACTGCAAAATCTACTTTATTGGAGCGTTGAGAACGGTCAATTCCGATTCCGCCTAATTTTTTAATAAAATAACCGTACCAAGGCTTTGTCCAACTATCTTTTATGAAAAATTTCATCGGGATTTCCAAATACCAAAATGCAAAAACAGCATAAAAAAAGTCCCAATTGGAAGTATGAGGAGCGGCTATTAACACACATTTTCGGATGTCTTTAACCGGAACTCTGAAATCAAATTTCCAACCCATTAATTTAAAAAAAAGAAAGCCAAGCAATCTCTTCACTTTGTTTAATTAAAAAAACAAAGATAAGTTTTCTGTTATCGAATTCAAATCAGAAGTCAGTTGAAAACAGAAAAAATCACAAAAAACAAGTCGCATTTTATCTGTTTATAAGTTTGTTAGTATCATTTTTGATTGATTTTTATAAAAATTGTTCTTTTTTAAAAAATAGTTCTTAACTTTAGTCCTTGTTAATCTTTAAATTTTGTACAATGAAAAAGACTTTATTTTTTAGTGCCCTCTTGTTTGCCGGATTCGGTGTTTTTGGTCAGGAAATCACGGCTGTTACAGGACAGACAAAAGGGCAGATTCTGTTCAATGATTTCAGAAAAATCGATACTCATGATTTGAGTACTTCCAAAGTTTTGTTATCCAAAGCTGACAAAATCACTGTTGAAGAGAAAGAAACTCAATTAAGCAAAATCTGTCAATGCGGACAATACATCGCAGCTATGACCGAATCAGCAAAAGGTGATTTGGTTTATATTCCGATGCACAGCCCGAAATTGGCGTTAATTAAAGCAGATTCAAAACAAGGAACTATTTTTGAAATTCCTAATTCTGTTTTAGACCCAAAAGATCAATCTACTTTTTATGCCCGGATGACTACTGCTTCTGACGGTTATATGTATGCATTGAACAATATTGGTTCTGAGTTCTTGAAAATTTCATCCAATGGAACGATTCAAAACTTAGGAAAAATTGATGCTTTTGCTGAGTTTGCTAAATCTTCGGGAGTTGAAACTTCAGTTTACGGAGGTGATATGATTTCTGACGCATTCGGAAATGTTTATGTTTTAACTGCTTCTGCTAATGTTTTCAAAATCAATCCCAACAATCTAAGAACAGATTATCTTGGGAAAATCAAAGGTTTACCGGAAGGTTTTACTGTAAATGCCGCAGCAGTTGAAAGAGACGGTAGCGTTCTTTTGGGTAGTAGTTCTGTAAACGGAGGATTCTACACTTTGGACTTTTCAACTTTAGAAGCTGAATTTAAAGTTGATTACAATTTACCGGTTTATGATTTGGCCAGTAATTTCTTTCTGAAACAAGATGAGTTAAACCAAATTGCTAATTTAGGTTCAAATTACAGCTTATATCCTACTATTGTAAAAAACAGCCAGTTAAACATCGTTTCAA
>JAQVDG010000037.1 GCA_028698395.1 Weeksellaceae bacterium | reverse complement strand
GGACGAATGGAATAAGGCAAAATTTCTATGGATTCGATTTTTTCGGCATATAAAATCCGGCATTTATATTTTCCTTTTTTTTGATGTTCAGGAATAGAAATACAATGTGATAAATCCAATAAATTAGTTAAACCCAATGTTTTGTATCGTGTCTGATTTAATCTTTTTTGGTGATAATCTAAATTACGAAGTATCCCATTTTCTAAGCAAATACTTTCAATAAATCGGGACATTCATCAAGAATTATTTTGTTTGTTCCAATCCTTGAAAAAGTTGTTCTTTTGACATATAACCCAAAAGGAGTCGGTCTAATTTTCCTTTGTTTGTCATCACAGCATAAGCCGGATATGATAATTTTCCACGTAATGAAAAATAAGCAAAGGAATTCACACCTCGATAACCACCATTTTGTGGTTTCAGAAATTTATAGGTTTTTCCTCTGAACTTCACTTCTTCTTTGGATTCAGCATCGAATTTAACAGGAATATAATGTTCATTAATGTATTTTATAACTTCCGGTTCTTTGAAGGTAGAAGTGTCCATTTTTTTACACCATCCACACCAATCTGTATAAAAATCGATGAATAAAAGCTTGTTCGGCGATTTTTTCATTTCAACTTCGGCTTGTTCCAAAGTTAACCAATTGATTTCTTGGCCAAATAAACCAAAACTTAAAAAGACAAAACTTAAAATAAAATACTTTTTCATTTGTTTTTGAATGTATAATGGAAACGATTTTTCCTTTTTGTTATTTGATTCCGTGCATTAATTTCTTCAAAGTTCCACCCAATAATAATGCAATGATACCTATAATAAACGGAACGAAAGTGAAAATCAAGAAAAAGGTGGAAATATTGTATTGTTCAGTAATATGGTCGATTTGTTGTCCCAAAACCCCTGAAGTTTTATTTCCGATTGCTAATGCTAAATACCATACACCAAACATAAAAGCGGTCATTCTTGCCGGAACCAATTTACTGACATAAGAAAGTCCAACCGGTTGCACGCAAAGTTCGCCCATCGTATGGAAAAAATAAGCCATAACTAACCAAACTAAACTTACTGAAGCGGTTTTTGCTCCTTGCGGAATATCTTTTGCACCAAAAGCAAGAAAGGCGAAACCAATTCCTAAAAAGAATAAACCAATGGCGTATTTTCCTGCTAAAGATGGATTGAACCTACTTTCCCACCATTTTGAGAAAATCGGAGCTAAAGCAATGATAAATAGTGAATTAAGTATCAAAAACCAAGTAGCCGGAATTTCAAGTTCATTGTCCTTCTTCTGAATGACGGTTGCCGGAATGCTTTCTTTGATTTCTGATGCTTTGATTTCGTCAATCATTTTAAAATTACTGCCTTTTTTGTCCAAATCTACAATATGAACTACATGACCGGATTTAAAATCGTCTAAAGCTCGGATGACAGCTGTTTCTTCTTTTAAAACAGCAGTTTCGTCCGGAACATTTAATTGGTTGACAGCCAAAGTTGCGGTGGATTCATTTCCATCTTTGTCAACTTTTGTAATTTCATAAGTGGAATAGCTGATTTCGTAAGAATATGTATTGAAATTGGCATAAATTTTCCAAAAAATCAATCCCCAAATTAAAATAAAACTGAATCCAAGAACTAAGTTTGAGGCCAAATAATTTTTATAAGTTTGTTTGAATAATAAAAATAAAACATAGGAAATAATAGCAACCGGAACTACGGTAATGATGACATCGACAATTCCGAAAATAGTGGCGGCATTACCCGACAAAACCCGATTGGTATAATCTTTTGCAAAGATACTCATGGAACCTCCTGCTTGTTCAAAAGCTGCCCAAAAGAAAATAATGAGCGATGCAATGACCATAACAGCCAACATTCTGTCTCTGACAATTTTGCTAAATCGTACAACTCTTGAAATCAATAAGAAAACAAATAAAAGCAAGGAAACAGTAATCACCGGATTGGACAAATCAGTGTCGCCGAATTTTAATAAACTATAGTCTGCAATTTTTGATAAAGGGTCATTAATTACCCAGGTTAAACCGCCCAAAGCGACTAAAACCATGATGATTTTATCGACTAATGTAAATGGATTAGGTTTTTCTTCATCGGAAGAATGATTTTTATTGGAGATTTCTGTTTTTTCTTCCTCAGTTTCATTTTTTTGAGTGGGAGCTAAACCAACGTTTCCAAATATATTGTGCGCCAACCAAAATTGTAATAAACCCAAAAGCATGAAAATTCCGGCTAAACCAAATCCCCAACTCCAGCCTACCATTTCGCCTAAATAACCGCAAAGCATGATTCCTAAAAAAGCTCCGGCATTTACTCCCATATAAAAAATGGTATAAGCTCCGTCTTTTTTTTCCGGATGATCTTTGTATAAAATGGAAATAAAGGAGGTCATATTGGGTTTGAAAAAACCGGTTCCTATAACCAATAAAAATAAACCTAAATATAAGAAAAACTCAGTTTCTATTGCCATGCTGGCGTGTCCGAGTGTCATAATCAAAGCACCGATAATGATGGCTTTTCGATAGCCTAAATAGCGGTCGGCTAATTGTCCTCCGATAATTGGTGTTAAGTACAAAAGAGCAAGATAAGTTCCATAAAGAGCCAAAGCATTTTCCCTTGGCCAGTCCCAACCTCCGATTCCGAATGCGCTGACTAAAAATAAAACTAACAATGCCCGCATTCCATAGAATGAAAAGCGTTCCCACATTTCGGTGAAAAATAAAACAAATAATCCGGCAGGATGTCCCAAAACCTGAGTCTTGAAAAATGAGTTTTCTTGTGCTTGATTTGACATATTTCAAAAATTAAACGGGCAAATTAATGAAAAAGCCCAATAGTACAAAAACACAGAGTAAATTTTTGGAAAAGAAATAAATAAAGTAGAAAAATAAAACTATTTATTTGGAAAATATTTTCGAGTATAAAAGAATATTCAATAAATAATAAAATAATTTTCGAGTATAAAAGAATATTTTATAAATTTGGGTAAATTTTCAAGCATGAAAGAAAATTTAAAAAAAATAAGAAAATTTAATTATTGGGATGAAAAAAAACCAGATACTGGTTTTGTCCGGGAGTCTTATACTAAAAAAATAGCTGATTACATCGGGAATAAATTGATAAAAGTTCTTGTAGGGCAAAGAAGAACAGGAAAGAGTTATGTGCTTCGACAATTGATGGAAAAATTGATAGATAAAGGTATTCAAGCTCAAAATATAGTGTACATTAATAAGGAATATTTAGAGTATGATTTTTTAAAAGATTATCTTGAGCTTAATCGGTTTTATGAAGCATATAGAGAAGAATTGCAACCGGAAGGAAAGGTTTATTTATTCATTGATGAAATTCAAAATATACAAGAATGGGAACGGTTTGTAAATTCAAAATCTCAGGATTTTGCAGAAGAATGTGAGATTTTTATTACCGGTTCAAATTCAAAATTATTATCGGGTGAATTAGCTACTTTACTTTCGGGACGCTATGTTCAATTTGAAATACTACCTTTTAGTTATTTAGAATTTTTGAAAATTAACAAAAAAGAAAACTCAAAAAAACAGTTTATTCGTTATATGGAAACCGGTGGACTTCCCGAATTGATTTGGCTTCCAAACGAAGAAACCAAGCGGCATTATGTTTCTTCAGTTGTCGATACGGTTTTATTTCGGGACATAATTCAGCGGTACCAAATAAAAAACCCCGAATTGCTACGAAGTATTTTTATTTATCTGATAAATAACGCATCGAATTTAATTTCCATCAACAATATTGTGAAATATTACAAAGGTAAAAATCGCTTAACAACCTATGATACGTTGGCAAATTATATTTCTTTTATTGAAGAAACATTTATGATTCATAAGGCAGAACGTTATGATGTGCGAGGAAAAGAAACTTTGGGTGGTGTCTATAAGTTTTATGCTAATGACGCAGCTTATAAAAATTATATGTTTGGAGGATTTGGTTATGGTTTGGGTTATCAGTTGGAAAATTTAGTGTATTTAACATTGCGTCGTTATGGTTTTGAGATTTACATTGGAATTGTAAACGATAAAGAAATCGACTTTGTAGCTACTAAGCCGGAACAGACAATTTACATTCAGTCTGCATATAGTTTGGCTGAGGCAGAAACAGCAGAACGTGAGTATGCTTCTTTAAAAACAGTCTCAGATAATTATCCGAAAATAGTAATTTCAATGGATGATTTTAAATTACCGAATAATGAAGGAATTCTTCATTTAAGAGCTTGGGAATTGGAGCAATTTTTAAAAGAAAATGTGAAATAAGCGTAAAAAATTAAGGTGATAATCGCTCTTTGTTCCAATTTGAGCCTTTTTTTGAATACCGAATCCGGTCGTGCAAACGGCTTGGACGGCCTTGCCAAAATTCAATTTGATAAGGACGAATGAGATATCCACCCCAGTTTTCCGGACGTTTTATTTCTGTTTCAGTAAATTTTTCTTGTAGAATTTTCACGTTTTCATCTAAATCATAATCAAAATCAATGGCTTCACTTTGATTGGAAACTAAAGCACCTAAACGGCTTTCGAAAGGACGTTTGTTGAAATAATCATCCGATTTTTCAGCACTGATTTTCTCGGCTTCTCCTGTAATAATTATCTGACGCTCTAATTTATCCCAAAAAAAAGACAAACAAACTTTAGGATTGTGGGCAATAGCTTGTCCTTTTTGGCTGTTGTAATTGGTGTAAAAAACAAATCCTTCTTCATTAAATTCCCGTAAAAGCACAATACGGTTTTTTGGAAAACCATTTTTTTCTAAGGTCGAAATATTCATGGCATAAGGTTCATCGATCAGTTTAGATTGAGAAACTTCATTAAACCAACTGGAAAACAAACTGATAGGATTGCTTGGAACGGAATTGAAATCAATATAATTTTTAGAATATTCTTTTCTTTTATCACTTAAATCTTGTTCCATTTAATTTTTTTTTTATCTTTAAAAATCGGATGAATAATACAACCCAAAGATAATGCAAATAAAAACGCTGTCAAAAGGAAAAATTTTAATCGCACGACCTACTCTTTATGACGAAATATTCAATCGTTCGGTGATTTTATTGACTGATCATAATGAAGAAGGCTCGGTAGGTTTTATTTTAAATAAACCGATGGATTATTCGGTTACTGTATTTGTTTCGGAATTGGAATCCGAAGCAGTTGTTTATGGAGGAGGCCCGGTTGAAACGGAGAATTTATATTATTTACATAATCGACCGGATTTAATTGCGAATAGTGAACCTATTTGTAATGGCTTGTATTGGTCGGGTGATTATGAAGATGTTCGGAATGCTGTGAACGGAGGCTGGATTCAGGAAAATGAAATTCTGTTTTATTTGGGATATAGCGGTTGGGCAAAAGATCAATTACAATTGGAAGTTGATGAAAATGCGTGGATTATTGTAAATGACCGGGTAGATATTTTTAAAAATTGGGGAAATAATCTTTGGCGGCAACAATTGAAAAAATTAGGAGGTGAAAATTTGCTTTGGCTCAATACGCCTTTTGACCCCGGTATGAATTAAAAATCAATTAGTTCTTCATTTAAAAGTTCTGTAATCCAAGAAGTTTTGGTTATTTCATAGTTTTTTTTTCGATTTTTCCCGAATGAAATAATCCCTTCACTTTCGATTAAAACAAAAACTTCATCTGATTTTTGGATTTCAAAGGGAAATAATTCAGTTTCTTCAAAAGTAAAATTGGGATTGCGTTTTAGTAATTGACATAATTTATTTCGGCTGACACTTCGGATTCCACCTTCTGTAGTTTTTGGTGTTTTCAATGAATCTCCTTGTAGGAAGAAAGGTGTTCCCAAAAGACTTCGCGCGACTCGTTTTTCAGAATTTAATAGAATTAAATCCCGATATTCATTTTCTTGTCGATAAATTTCGGCAATGATTTCCTCCGATTTGTGTGAATTAATTTGTGAAAAAAAACTATTATTTACGGTATAATCTCTGTAAATATCAATTTCTGAATCTGTTTGATTTTCCCAAGTATAAGCTGGTGATTTAAAAATTTTATCGATTTTAATTAAGTAAGAAACTTCTGAATGTGACAAAGAATTGGTGAAATCATTGTTTCGGAATATTGAAATTTTAATACGTGCATTTTTAAGTTGGTTGGCTTCTAAGACCATTTGGATTTTTTCTTCAAAAAACTCTTGAGTGAATTCGTTTGGAATTTTAAGCCGCAGAATTCGCATAGAAGCCATTAAGTTAAAATAATGTTCTTCCATTAATAAAGGCTTATATCCGGATATTTTTATGAACTCAGAAACAAAATCACCTAATTGAAATGCACGGTTATTTATATGAAAAACAGCGACCTCTTCATCAAATAAAGAATGATTCAACAAGTATTTCACTAAGATTAAATTTAGGAGCCTAAAATTTTCTTCAAATCATCTATTTGACTTTCCCACAATAATTTAGCATCATCTATTTCATCAGACTCAGCAAAATCAGTTACGACTAAAGCCACATCACCGGTTAAATCGTCTTCTACTATGGTTAATTCAAAGAAATATTTTGTGTCTTCATCTTCTTCCCATTGAAAACGGACATAGGTATCTTGTTTGCTTCTGATAAGAAAGGCAGACTGCTCGTCACCATCCCAGATAAAAGTATATTTTTCACCTCGTGAATTTACATTGTCCGCAAACCATTCCGACAAGCCCGATGGGTTGGATATATAGTTATAAAGCAGTGAAGGGGACGCATTTATAACAAATTCAGATTGGAATTTTTCTTTTGTCATGATTAATTTCAATTAAGCCGCAATATATAAAATAGCGTGTTATATGCAAACTTTTTTAAATAAGTTTTGCAAATTATGGATAAGATTTTATATTTGCACACCTTTTAGGCGAGGTAGCTCAGGTGGTTAGAGCGCAGGATTCATAACCCTGAGGTCGGGGGTTCAATTCCCCCCTTCGCTACTTAGTTTGCTCCGTTTATTTCAAATAAACGGAGTTTTTTTATGTTTGAATCCTGAATGTTTTGAAAGATGTTTACGTATTCGTTCAGATAGATCTTCACATGTATGACCAACGTAATATTTATCTATTGATTGACTGAATAAAATATAAACATAACACATAGGGTAAAGATATAAAAAAAAGCCACTCAAATTGTGGCTTTTGTGATCGCGACAGGATTCGAACCTGTGACCGTCTGCTTAGAAGGCAGATGCTCTATCCAGCTGAGCTACGCGACCCTAATACTATTAAAAACAAAATCTCAAAAATTCTTTCACTTTCGTTATATGAAATCTTGAGATTTTAAAGTCGGGGTGGCAGGATTCGAACCTGCGACCTCCTGGTCCCAAACCAGGCGCGATGACCGGACTACGCTACACCCCGAGTATTTCAAGTTGCGGAGAGACAGGGACTCGAACCCTGGCATCGGTTTCCCGATGACAGATTAGCAATCTGCTCCATTACCACTCTGGCACCTCTCCTCTGCCCATCTCTCACGATAACTGTGAAAGCGGATGCAAAAGTAAGAGCATACTTTGTCATTTGCAAGTATTTTAGTAAAATTTTTTCTTTTTTTCTGTTCTTTCTTTTTAACTATTTTTGCCTCAATAATCTAATACATTTTTTAAGTGAAAATAATAAAATTTTTCTCCATTTTAATTTCTTTGATAAGTCTAATGTCTTGTGCCTCTCGGCCTTCTTATAAAATAGTGAAAGAAGTGGTGCGAGATACGATAATTATTAATAATGAAACGAATCAATATGAATCTGCCCGGGTTGCTAAATTAGATAAATATAAAATATCAACTTCACATTATCCGGCGTTTGGGCAGGATGAACGAGTCCGCTATCTTGTTCTGCATTATACAGCTTTGGATAATGAAAAATCTTTAAAAGTACTGACAAAGCAAGAGGTTAGTGCGCATTATTTGGTTCCAAATGATTATACAGATTCAATTTATGTATTGGTTGATGAAACTAAAAGAGCCTGGCATGCCGGACTTAGTTATTGGAAAGGTGTAAATAATATTAATTTTTCATCCATCGGAATTGAAATTGTTAATTTAGGCTATACAACCGATAAAACTTTGACGGGAAATCCCGATTTAGCCGATGCTGAGCGTTATTTTTATGATTTTCCCCATTTTCAGATTGATAAAGTAGCCGTTTTAGCAAAAGATATAATTGAACGTTACAATATTAATCCGGTAAATGTTTTGGCACATTCTGATGTGGCACCTCAGCGAAAACACGATCCGGGTCCGAAATTCCCTTGGAAAAGATTGTACAAAGAATTTGGAATTGGTGCTTGGTATGAGGAGGTTCACTATAATTTATATTATTCTAAATTTCCTTTTTCAGAAACTGATTCTACTTCTTTTATTTTATCGGTTCAGGATGATTTGAACAAATATGGCTATGAAATTCAGAAAACCGGAATTTGGGATAAGCAAACTCAAAAAGTAATTACAGCTTTTCAATATCATTTTCGACCGGAAAAGTACGATGGTATAATGGATGCTGAAACTTGGGCAATTTTACAAGCTTTGATTTTAAAATACAGAAACTAATGCGATATTTCTTTTTGTTATCGTTGTTTTGCGTTTATACAGTAGGGTTTTCTCAAGAAATTAAACCGTTTACTTCGGATGAAATTGAGTTGATTTCGGAATCTCCCAATGAAAAAATGCGGGTGTATAATTTGAATAATTTAACCGATTCAATCGTACTTAAATCTGTTTCCATCCCGATTCCGGCTGATCATGATTTGACGAGTTTATTAGCAAGACGAATGTTGTTAAGCGTTCAAGACATAAATCATCCCGGTGTGGGAATTGCGGCTCCACAAGTAGGAGTAAATCGCCGAATGATTGTAGTACAACGTTTTGATAAGCCACAAACTCCTTTTGAGGTATTCTTGAATCCTGAAATTCTATGGGCTTCTGAATTGATGCAAAAAGGACCTGAAGGTGATTTGTCTTTTGATGAAAGAGGAGTTATTATGCGTCATTACAGTATCCAAATTCGCTATCAAACTTTAGAAGGAGAATGGAAAGAAGAATTTTTGGAAGGATTTACTTCGGTTATTTTTCAGCATGAACGTGATCATCTTGACGGAATCCTTTTGACAGACCGAAGAGAGGAACAAGCAAATGAAATTTTCCAATCAACCCATCCACATTATTTAAAAAAATAAATTAATTTCTTCGATAAAGAACACTCATTCGGTAGCCAATCACAACAAAAAAAATAGTGGAAGCCATAACGATTCCTGTGGTTAACAAAGCGTTTTTAGAGAATACAGAAACCAAAGAACTTGCTAAAAAACAACATCCTAATTGAATTGTATTCTGTAAGGCAGATGCTTTTCCGGCATTCTCTGAAAAATGTTTTAAAGCATTATTAACTACAATCGGATAGCAAGCTCCGTTACAAAGAGCCATACAACAAAAGGGAATAAGTAAAGTCGTTAGAGTAGGGGAAGTAAAGAGAATTATAAATAAAAGAAGAAGTATAAAAATGCTGTATCCAATCAATAAAAGCGGTAAAAGCTTTTTAGTTTTAACAGTATCCGGAAATAATCTCAGACTATATCCTCCTACGATGAAAGCAATAGTTTGTGGAACAAAACTCCAACCAATAGCACTTTCGTCATAACCCATTTCTTTCAGGAAAAAAGGAGCTCCGGTAAGCCACGCAAAAAAACTGGCAGAACAAAAAGCATAAATCAAAACATTTCCAATGTAGTCTTTAAATTTAAAAAAAGAAGAATAAGATAAATTTCCTTTGGTTTTAGGAATGATTTTCTGATAATTTTTTAATGAAAACGTGTACAGAATCAGCAGAAAAGCAATAAGAGCCAAAACAATGAAAATATACCGCCATCCGAATTGCTGTAAAATCACAACACCCAATAAAGGAGCAAATGCCGGAGATAGAGCAACTAAAGGCATAATGGAAGCAAAAATTTTACTGGTTTCGGAACTTGGAAATCGCTCTATGACCAAAGCTTGCCAACAAACTGTTGCTGCACATACTCCAAAAGCCTGAAATACTCGTAAAACAAGAAAAACAGCAATATTGTGTGTGAGATAAATTCCGATGGAAGACAGACTAAAAATGGTTAAACCCATTAAAATTGTTTTTGGATTTCCGAATTTATCTGAAACAGGTCCCCAAAATAATTGAGCAATCCCGATTCCACCTAAATAAAGTGATAAACTTGAACTAATAAAAACCTTACTGGTGTTGAGATTATTTCTCATAATTTCAAAAGCAGGCAAATACATGTCAATGGCAAGAAATCCGATTATGCTTAAAAAAGCGAGGTAAATTAAAAAATGGAATTTATTTTCTTTCAGCATGAATCCTTAAACTTAAAATCAATAGATTTTTCAAGAATGTGCAAAATTAAGCTTTCTAATCGGAATGGACGAGTTAGAAATACGTTTAAATTTTGGTTGTTGGAATTTAAACTGTTAAGATTCTGATAGGCTTAGAATCTTTTTTTTATGAATTAAAATAAAACTTGTACAGATAGTTCTAATTTGTTAATTTTGCGCACTTGAAACTTAAATAAAAATGGCAAAAAAGAGTAAAAAGCAAGTATATACAATGGAGAAAGTAATTGATAGCTTGAATGAAACAGCTCATAAAGCGGAAAATTTC
>JAQVDG010000475.1 GCA_028698395.1 Weeksellaceae bacterium | reverse complement strand
TTGAAAGACATAAGAAAGGCAATCAAAAAGAATGCACCGGAAATAGTCAAACCCATTGAAACACCAAAATCATCCTTCCCTGCTCAGGTAAAAAAAGACGGTGAAAGACTTCAATCAATAATAAATCAGCCGTTTAATAGTTTTGGAGTTTTTAGCCCAAAAAGTGAAAAATACGAAAGCGTTGATGCTGTTTGGCTGGGAATATTTAGAAACGGTGCAATTGAAACTTTTGCTGCTTGTGTTGAAAATAGCCCTGCATACGAAGACGACCCGAATTGGCAAGTCTTCGGTTCAGAGTTGGAATTACTTGAAACACTAATTCAGAAATTGAATGGCGAGGCCACTTTTATTTGGGGAGCAGAAAAGATTCTATCCTTAATCAATCAATGGCACTATCGTTTGAAAGGTCATGTTTTTGATTCAGTGAAGTTCTATGACCTGGAGAAAATTTCAAGTGTGTTTTATCCAATAACTCACAGAACCGACCATCCAGAATCTTTCTGCAAACAACTTCAAATTACCTTCACTGATGAAATGGGACTTGGTGGCCCATTGTCAGCTGAAATATCAATCCTAAATACCATAGTAGAATTTGGGAAAACTGAGCTTTCCGATGAATTGAAGTTTTCAATAAAAACTCTCCTGAAAAAACAATCAAAAGGAAAAGAAAGCAAATTGATAGTTGACGCTTTTGATGTCTTCAATTCTGATTTTCTTCCGGAAGAATGGCTCAATATATTGTTTCCAACAAGCAAAGAATACGAATCAGATACAGCAATAAAACTCATAAAGGCTTATCACGAAAAATTATCTCCGGTATCCATTTCAAGCACAGAAAAAGAGGAAGGCAACTCTGATGATGTTTCCACTTTGGAAATCTTGAAAAATGGCGGGGTTTTAAGTCAGCTCAGTACTTTTGGCTATGCAGAACGTAAAGAACAGATTGCATTCAGTCAAAAAATTGAGGAATGTATGGCATCTTCAAAACCTTTTGTATTGGAAGCAGGCACAGGTATTGGAAAGACAATTGGCTATTTAGTTCCTTCGCTTTTATCAAATAACAAAACCTATGTTGCAACTCATACGAAAGCTCTTCAAGACCAGGCTTGGTTTAAAGATATCCCTATTGTTTATAATGCCTTATCGCATATTGGCATAAAGAAAACAGCAACCATCATCAAAGGAAAAAGTAATTATGTATGCCTTCAATCTTTTGCTGATATTCTTGATTCCATTGATGAACATATAGAATCTCCAAACGATGGATATTATTTGGCAAGTATTCTGCATTGGTTATTGATAACGGAAACAGGATGGTTAAGTGAAGTTGAACATTTAGGCAATTGGAAACTTTCTCGTTTACTTTCCAGAGATATGGCTCCGCCTTCTTTACGTGGAGAGTGGTCTGATATTGATCCACACAATAAAGCAAAAGAACTTGCATCGAAAGCGGATTTGGTGGTTGCTAACCATTCTTATGTCGTTTTAATTTCCCAAAGCTCCGGTCAAAATAATGAAGGTCCTGATACGCTAATTGTAGATGAAGCACACAACATAGAAAATGTTGTTACCGAAGTTTTGACGAAGCACTTCAAACCATTTGAACTTCAAGGAGAATTAAATTCTCTATTAAAACGTGATAGAAACGATAAAATTCAAGGGTTATTAAGACCACTGACCGAGCACAAGGAAAAAGAGAACAATGAGCTAATCAAAGCTTTTAATGAAGCACTTTTTGAATATGAGATTGCTTTAAATAGTTGGTGTGTTAATGCATTAAAACGGCTGAGAGATTTGCTGTCCAACATAACTGACGCTGATCCTGATTACCCTATACCATTTGAATTAAGTGATTTTTGGATTTCCTCTATTTTTGAGGATGCCAAACTTCTCTGTGAAGTCATTTCTAAATTGGCAAACAAAACCAGAAATCTGTTAGAGGCATTCCAAACCTTATCAGGAGTCCCTGCCAAACTTCATGGTTCATTAGGTTCATTTGAGCAGCGATTGAATGAAAATAATACCGGGTTATCGGATTTGTTTGAAAAAAATAATGATTGGGTACATTGGGGAGAAGCAGTAGCTAAAGGAAATGCAAATGATTCAAAAGAATTTAATTGGATTTTTATACTTCATAGCACTCCAATTGATATTGCGGGTTGGTTAAGAACAAATTTCCATCCAAAATTTAAACATGAAGCATTTGTTTCAGCCACATTAACTGTGGCAGGAAGTTTTGACCCAGTGTGCATCCGATTGGGATTAGACTCATCAGATATAAATACTGCTCCTGTAACGGGTATATTCCCCTCTCCATTTGATTATAAGAAACAAGCTCTTTTGGCTGTCCCTCATGATATGCCATTGGCCGACCCAAAATTAAAAATAGACCCTTATTACATTGAGGAACAAGCTAAACATATTGCCAAACAAGCAATTGTATCTGATGGAAGAATGTTGGCTCTATTCACTTCCAATTTAATCATGACTGAAATACAACCAAGGTTGCAAGCATGGTTAAACAAT
>JAQVDG010000474.1 GCA_028698395.1 Weeksellaceae bacterium | reverse complement strand
CTTCAGCCCCGCTTTTGGCAATACCTTGTTATGCACAGTTATTTTTTTTCGTGTCATTCCTATTCTCTAATTAGATTCGGTGCGTCTTTTTCTATTTTCTCAATAATTTCGTTTGAACTCATTTTTGGTTTACCTTGTAACTCAATCCAATTCCCATTGTCAGGCGATGTTTCGGGTTCTGTCGGGTTGGTAATTCTCCGCCATTTTATTTTTCCTTCGTCTTGACCCGTGAATGGATTGACCCTTGAATATTCTAAAATCTGACAATTTTTAACCTTATAAACCGGATTGAGTTCAATAGCTTCAAACTCTTCCGGTAAGATTCTCTCAAATCCAACTCTTGCAGCTCGTATTAAATCACCGTGCGTAACCACCAAAATTTTCTTTCCGTCTTGTTCTCTCGCCCAAGTGTTCATAATATTACGAATGCGCTCATTTTTCACGCCCCAAATGCTTTCTCCACCTTCAAAAGATGCGTGGAATGGGTCACGATTCATCAACTTGTCGGTTATCTCATAAAATTCTTTACGTTCTGAAATTGTCAATGGTCCGTGGACACCCCAGTTGCGTTCCGCAAGTCGGTCATCTATTTCCCATTTAACTTCTGGATTGTTTGTAGAGATGTTTGCTGCTGTTTCTCTTGCTCGAAAAAAACTTGAAACAAAATAGGAGTCAAATTTACCAACGTCACAAATATTTTTGTTTATCCATTCTCTAGCTTGTATTGCTTGTTCAACGCCTTGCTTTGAAAGTCTTTGTTTATAATCCGTGCGTTCACGAATAGCTAAACTTTCCTGTGTTGTTACATCTTCTCCAAGTTTATCACGTTTCTGAATGACGTTAGCTTCTGATTCCCCGTGTCGTATAAAAACTATATGCTTTGGCATTCCCATAATGGTCTAATTTTTTAAATGTTTTGTATGCGTTGTGGTCATTCTATAATTGTGCATAACGTTTTGGCGCTTGGCACAGTGGCGGATTTCGGAGCACAAAACTGTCAATCTACCACAAAAGTTTATGCGAGGTAGAATGTTCAATTAACCACTTCGTCCGCCATTGAGCCAAACGCCTGTTAGGCACAGTTTTTATTTGGTAAATGTCTTTAAGTATTTAATCATATCCTTTGTCACTGTCGTTTTGTTGGTCATTTGTATATGTGCGTCTGGCTGTCTGAGTTTCAAAAATTGAATAATAAACCAATAATTATTCAAGTGTATTGGTTCTAGTTCGTTCATTAAGTCGCAAGGACAAGAATGATTTGTTTTAAATACTTTTTGGTAAACTTCTGAATAATAGTCTGAATTTACCATTTCTGAGTTTTCTTCAAATTCACTTGATTTAATTTCTGTTTTGATTGATTCGTCTATGAAAATTGCAATTTGTTTATTCATTGAATAAGCAATCATTATCTCTGCAATAGTTCCATATAATTCGTCACGCTCCAAATAAGCTACAATCAAATTTGATTGGGAAATCATTCTAAAATCCTCTTGAACTGTTTCGGAAAGATAAATTCCTGTATGATCACAACCTGAAAATTCTGGGTGATAGAAGCCAATCTTTTTGCTTAAGTTTTTTGATTCAGATTCTAATTGAGCTCTCCACCAAGTAACAGCACCTCTAATGGCTTCAGAAGGCATTTGACCTGCTGTGTAAACTTGTAAATCTGTTGATTGATGTATTGATTGAAAGGAAGGATTCCGTTCTTTGTTTTCAAAATAACTTTGATAAAGACTTGGTTGTCGTTTCAATTGCTCCTCTAACCAGTCAATGTCAAATACCAAAATTTTGAAAGGATACTGGTTCTTTACACCCTCAAGCCAATCGTGAACATTTGGATTCAATGTGTTGGTCAGAATTATTGCATAATAGTCAGGTGAATGCATTCTAACTTTATTCAACTCTTCGCCAATGTCTGATGAAGTTAGATTAGTGCTAACATATCTTTTGCATTGTATAACCCAACTCTGTGTTTCTTTTGAACCATAAAGTAATTGAGTTTGCTTTTGTGCTAAAATATCTCTTCCTCGGTCTCCTGTTTTTCCAAGTCGTCTAATATTATAGAAGCCTTCACTTTGTATAATTTCAGTACAAAGCTGTTCAAATCTGTCAGGTGATATCTTATTCCAATCTGTCATTCTTGTCTTTTAAAATTGTGCCTAACGGTTTGCGGCTTGGCGTAGTGGGGGCTTTTCAGCACTAAACTTGATACGAAGCTCGCAGTTCAAATTTAGAACAAATTTTCATACGAAGAACGTCCGCCCCCATTATGCCAAACCGCTGTTATAGGCAAGTGCTTATTTTCGTTTTGGTATTGTTCGCCTGCTACTTGGTTCAATTTCTTTTGTTACAATTTCCTTTATGTCGTCTTTTAGTTTTTTGTAGTCAATGTTTTCTTTGTAAGTGTATTGATAATATGAACCACTTATTGTTGCTTCGTCAGTTTCCATTTGTTTTTCTAACAAATAGTCAAACTTAGCATTTTTGCTGTCTTGGTGATACATTAAAACGTGAAACCTAAAAAGTTGG
>JAQVDG010000473.1 GCA_028698395.1 Weeksellaceae bacterium | reverse complement strand
AAATAAATTTTATTTTGTAAAAAGTTTTAATAGTTGGCTTTTTGTTCAAGTCGAATATGTAGTCCTTTGTTCCTGATTTTTCATCTGTTTTTATATGTACAAATCCGATATTATCTAAAAAATCGGCTGCTATGAAATTTTTTTTTGTGGGAATAAATTGCGCCTTTATTGGTTTGTTTTTATCTCTATTTATCTCTTCAATAAGTTTTAATAATGTTGCCTTCTCTATTTCTCGTCCCAATATTCTGCAACTTAATAAGTATGAATCCAAGTATACCTCTTTATCATTTTCTATAAAAATAGCTGCAATGGTTATTCCATTGTCTCCAAACTTGTGTTTAACATTAGCACAGTAAATATCTGCTCCTTCTTCGATCATTTCTCGAAGCTTTTCCTCTGTATACCGTTTTGTTGTTAAGTTAAATTGATTGGTTTTCTGTGTCATTTGCGCTATGCGTGGAAGGTTTGCCTCATTGGCTTTCATAATATCGATCTCAATGTTGAGGCTGGCTAAATAATCATCTATATTTGTGAATGCTTTTTTACTTTCATTCCTGAAAAAATTTTCTTTATATTGTTCGGTTTTTTTTAAATCTTCCTCAGAAAGCTCATAGATAACAAAATAGTTGTGATATATTTGCCAAAAGAAATCCACCAATTCATACGGTTTTTTAGGGAAGTCAGGAACTTCCACTTCGGGTAATAATTCCTTTATCAAACCTCTTTCAACCGGGTTGTCATCTATAAAAACAAAACTATCTGTTCCAATATTTAATTCTTTGGCAATCGATTTGATATTTGAGGCTTTATCTTGCCAATTAATTCGATAAGCAGAGAGCACTTTGTCGTTAATTATGTTGTGGGGATTATTTTCCCACACCTCTTGAACATCTTTTAAATTGTTTTTACTGCAAATGGCAAGAATGACTCCTTTTTTTGAGAGAGAAAGCAAAAGATGCTGAAATCTCTTAAAACAATTTCCCGGATAATCCATACCCAATTTGATTCCGAAAGTACCTTCTTCTCCCACTACCCCTCCCCAAAGGGTGTTGTCGCAATCGAGAACAATGCATTTTTTTCTTTTCAAATCCAATGCTTCCATTTGTTTTTCAAACCATTTTTTGAAAGGCTTATCCAATTTCGGATTAATAACCATTTGGGATGTAAAGAAAAAGCGCCAATCAACAAATGGAATGCTATGAGATTGATAAAAAGTGTTGATATCTACCATTTTAACATTTTTATATTGCTCCGAATGTTGTTTCAGGAAATGTAGATTAAAGTCATCAATTGCCTCTAATAGTTCCGGTGACTTCATCTCCCAATCTTTGTTTACATCTCTGAAAAGAGAAAAAATTATTATCCTTTCTCTTATTTCTGAATTAAGAATATAAGATATTTTCGATTTGATGGATTCAATTTCCATTTTTTGTTCTTCGGGCGTTGAAGATGGATTAAGTTGATAAAAAATAATATAATTGTCGAAATCTCCCGAAGGTTTAGTTACGTCACCATATCCGCTGCATACATATCTCTTATCAAAAAGATATTCAACTGTATAGTTCCGATAGATATAATTAGCCATTACTTTTCTAATATTTCGATTAGACCAATGTGTGGGTTATATAAAAAGCATACTTTTCTCATATTAAAAGCTACAGCCGGAGTTGGTTTAACTACAATCACAAAATGTTTTGTTTTTAATTCGGCAATGCTTTTTTCTATATTTTCTACTTCGTAACAAATGTGATAAAGTATCGGACCGTTTTTTTTCAATATATTTGATACAGGGCTTTCATTTCCATCCAGAGGGGCGATCAATTCAATGGGATGATTATTTTCATTGTTAATAAATAAAAGTTCAACTTTTTGAATTGAATCTATAATTTTTTCTGAAAGAGCATGATAACCTATTCTTTCAAATTCTTTCAAACTTTTCTCAATAGATTTCGTTGCAAACCCATAATGATGAAGTTTCATAATTACATCTCTATTAAATCAGAAATATAGGTATCCTTTAAATCAAGTATTGCGGAACCCCAAGATAGTCCTCCGCCAAAGCCGCTTATGAGTATGTTTTTTCTCTCCTCATGCCAGTTTTTTAATTCGCTCACGATAGTTAATGGTATGCTTGCTGAACTGGTATTACCAAATCGATCCAAACAATACGGCACTTTTTCTTTTGGATATTTTAATTTTTTAATAAAAAAATCAGTCATGAATTTGTTTGCCTGATGGAAAACAATTTTGTCAATATCTTTCAATTCGAAATTGAATTTTTCCGTGATTTCTTTAATACTTTTAGGCACAACCCTCATTGTGAAATTAAAAACATCCAATCCATTCATATATACCTGGTTGTCATTTCCTAAACTACCGTCCTCTCTTTCATACACTAGAAAACTTTCCGGAGTAGCCGGATTTCTGCAGGCGCCCGCTTTGATATATACAGCATTCCAACCCGATCCGTCTGTTTTCAGTAAACTATAAAAATTGCTACCTTCTTTTTTTTCAAGAAGAGTTGCAGTTC
>JAQVDG010000472.1 GCA_028698395.1 Weeksellaceae bacterium | reverse complement strand
AAAAACTATACAAATCTGTAGATTGGATGAGAGTAATGAGTTTTAGCTTAAAAAAAATTGCATTTCCTGTAGCTGCTGCTTTTATGACAGGTGGAACTAGTATTATTCCTCAAATTGTGACTGGACTAAAAGATGCTGTTGCAGTAAATCCGGAAAAATTAATAGGTCAAATTAAAGGAGAAGGTGCTGAAAGTTTCATTACAAAGTTTGTAAATCATAAAAATGGTGATGATAGATTTGATGTTATAAGAAATTTCCGTAATGATTTTGAAGATTTATTAGAAAAATCGGATATCGACAAATTAATAATTCTAATAGATGATTTAGACAGGTGTTTACCGGATAGAATTATTGATAATTTGGAAGCTATAAAGCTTTTTTTAAATGTCAAAAACACTGCTTTTGTAATTGGCGCTGATCCGAGAATTGTAAGACATGCAATAGAGTATAGATATAGGGATAAATTTACAAATCATAATTCTGAAAACACAAATGACAGAATCGTAGATGATTATCTTGAAAAGTTAATTCAAGTTCCATATTCATTACCAAAACTATCAGATTCAGAAGTGGAAACCTATATTATGCTTTTGTTTTGTGAGAGTGATTTGGACAACCCGGATGATTTCGATAAAGTTTTAAATGCATTTAAAGAGTTTCGAACAAAGGAAAGGTATTCGGTATTTGATTTTGTAAAAGTAAAAAATGCCTTGGGTGAAAATTTTGATACTGAGAAATTAGAAAATAATGTTTCGTTAATTGCAAAATTGTCACCCATTATATCTGAAAGTCTTTACGGTAATCCACGACAAATTAAACGATTCCTTAATTCCTTTATTTTAAGAAAAAAGTTAGCTGAAATCGCACATATTGAGGAGTTCAAAGATGATATATTAGCCAAGTTAATGATTTTGGAATATGCAGAACCAAATTTGTTTGAAGCACTTTATAATTGGCAAATATCAAATCAAGGGTATGCAAAAGAACTTAAGTTGTTGGAAGAAGCTTGTAGAGATAAAAAAGAAATCAAACCTTTTGAGGGAGATTTAAAGTATTGGAACAAACCCAAAATAATTAATTGGTTAGGCTGTGATCCTAAGCTTTCGGATGTTGACCTTAGGGACTATTATTGGTTATCGCGTGATAATTTGAATTCTATGCAAAGTAATCTATTGCTTCCACCAATAGTGAAATCATTAATGGTAAAACTTGAGCCCGAAGGAATGGCTAAAAAATTAACAATAAACATACTGAAAACTGAGTTAGATGTTTTAGATGAAAATACTAAATCATTATTTTTTAAGTATCTCAAACAACGAGCAATTTCTAATCCAGAGAATAATAGGTACTATGAAATATTTGACATATCCTTGGATGAAGGATTTGATTGCAAAGATGAGTTTGTTGACACATTGAAAATTATAGGGAATAAGGTGCCACCTGGTGTTTTTGAGTCGTTAAATCATCATAATGAGAAACACCCTGAATTTAATCAGTTTATTAAAGTGGAAAAATAAATGAATTTATGCTATGGGAACATCTAAATCGTTTAAAGGAATTAAAGGAAATCCAAATTGGTCTAATTTAAGTAGAACGGTTACATTAAGCTGCACTACTGGATCAATTGATGAATCTAAACTAGCAAAAGTTGCAAACAAATATGTACAACTTTTAGGCGGCTCTAATTATGGAGGCAGAGGTCGATCCAATATTGGAGGTCGTGCCGGTATAAAGACAGCCCAAAAACTTGGGAGGTTCTTAAGTGATGTAAAATCTAAAGGTTTCGGCTCTACAATTTATGCTATAGGCTATAGAATTGGTGATAAGCCTGACCCCAATGAAATTATAAATTTTATTCTAGAGTATTGCGCTGGTGTAGCTTCAACAATTGATGAGGTAGCAGCTAAAGCAGCAGAAGGTGAATTATTATCTGAAATTGGTGGGGAAGCGAAAGATTTTGAGGAGTTAGCAAAAAACTTTGAAGACAAAATTAATGAGTACGGCATAGAAGAGTTATTGATTAGGTTTTATGCTTATTACATTTATGAACATTTATCCGTAACCCTGTATGAGAAGTTAATTAAAGATAAAGGGAAAAATGCTACATCCAACTTCTTTAGGCAGCTTAAAAAATATCTTGTGGAAAGAATTAATAATATATCCAGAAAAAGAGATTTAAGTAAAATTGAATGGGCTAATAGGGAAGGAGAAGAATTAGTTAAGAATATTTTTGAAGGCACACTTAAAGCTTTTGAATACTATGAAAGTTAATATTTTAATACCCAATGCAAAGCCCGGAGCTTTTTCAGATATTAAGCTTTGCTACAGTGATGAAGATGAAAATGATATTCAGGTTTCATTGAATATCGATTTTAAGGAATTGTATGAATTTACAGGCAAAAGAAGTGGAGTCGTTTTTGATTTATTCCTTTTAGGCTGTTGCGTTTATGGTATAGATGTATTGTTAGTTCGTGAAGATATTTCAGTAAGTGGATGGTCTAGAGTTATTGAAGTCGAGTTTCCCGTTGAAT
>JAQVDG010000471.1 GCA_028698395.1 Weeksellaceae bacterium | reverse complement strand
GGCAAAGGTTCGGATATTGCGATGGACGTAGCAAAAATGACTATTGTTTCATCGGATTTAACCAAAATTCCACAAGCTGTTAAGTTATCGAAACAGACCGTAACAACCATTAAACAAAACCTGTTTTGGGCATTTATTTATAACCTTATCGGAATCCCGATTGCGGCAGGTGTGTTGTATCCGATTAACGGTTTTCTGCTCGACCCTATGATTGCAGGTGCAGCAATGGCTTTGAGTAGTGTGAGTGTGGTAACAAACAGTTTACGGTTGAAATGGAAAAAGTAAAAATGTAACTTAGCCCGAAAGTAGCTCTCAATTGAATCTTGTATTCAGAAGCTCAAAAAACATAGGTCAAAATAAGGCAATTATCTCACTCCTACAAAATTTTAGTATTTTATTCGGATAAATTTTCGCTACTTTTGCCTTTTACCAAACTAATTCAAAATGTCTAAACCCGATTGTATTACGTTTCAAAATTCAGGCTATTTTTCAAAAATAATGATTGATTATCTGAATCAATCCGAAAGTTTAAAACCTTATTACAGTCGTTTTCCCGCTTTAGATAATTTTAAGCTCCAAATCGAAGAGAAGAAAAAATTCGACCAAGTAAACCGAGATGTTTTAGTCCGGTCGCTTCATAATCAATACAAAAACCTTGCTGTTTCTGAGTTTACTCAACAAAATATTGAGTTACTTAAAAACGAAAATACCTTTACGATAACTACCGGTCATCAGCTCAATCTCTTTACCGGACATTTATATTTTTTGTACAAAATAGTTTCAGTTATCAATCTGACCAAACAACTGAAAGAAAAATATCCCGAAAATAATTTTGTTCCTGTTTTTTGGATGGCTACCGAAGACCACGATTTTGAAGAGATTAACCATTTTTATCTTCACGGAAAAAAGATTGCTTGGAACAGAGAAGCCCGTGGAGCAGTCGGAGAATTGAGCACTCAGGGGTTAGACGAAGTTTTTAAAGTTTTTTCAGACAAAATCGGGACATCTAAAAATGCAGAATACTTAAAAAACCTCTTTGAAAACGCTTATTTAAAACATCATAACCTAACTGATGCCACCCGTTTTTTGGTTAATGAGTTGTTTTCGGAATATGGTTTGGTTATCCTTGACGGAAACGATAAAGCCTTAAAAAGCCTCTTTGCTCCTTACGTGAAAAACGAACTTCTGCATCAGACTTCATTCAAAAAAGTATCTGAAACTATCAGGAATTTTGAATATCCCATTCAGGTAAATCCGAGAGAAATCAATTTATTTTATTTAGACAAAAATCTTCGGGAACGAATTATAAAAGAAGGCGATACTTATGTTATTAATAACACAAATTTGCGTTTTTCGGAAAGCGAAATTCTTGAATTAACAGAAAAACACCCTGAAAAATTCAGCCCGAACGTGATTATGCGTCCGTTATATCAGGAAGTAATCTTACCGAATTTATGCTATACCGGTGGTGGTGGAGAACTCGCTTATTGGTTGGAATTGAAATTTTCTTTTGAAGAAGTAAAAGTTCCGTTTCCTGTACTTTTACTTCGTAATTCGGTGCTTTTGGTTACGGAAAAACAGAACAAAAAACGAGAAAAACTAAATCTTTCTTTTTCGGATTTATTTGAAAAGCAAACTCACTTGATTAACCGAAAAACAAACGAGTTTTCTGAAATAGATGTAGATTTTTCGGCACTCAAAAAGCAGTTAGAACATCAATTTGACACTTTGAAAAAAACAGTTCAGAAAACCGATAAATCTTTTGCAGGAGCTGTGAGTGCCCAAGAGCGAAAACAAATCAAAGGGTTGGAAAATCTCGAAAAACGTCTGTTGAAAGCCAATAAAAAGTATTTTTCGGATAGGTTAGAACAAATCATTTCGTTGCAAAACCAACTTTTCCCCAATCAGACTTTGCAGGAAAGAGTCGGGAATTTTTCAGAATTTTACGAATCTTACGGAAAAACGCTTATTACCCGATTATTTGACAAACAAAAACCTTTGGAGCAGGAGTTTAACGTGCTTGTATTTTAGTTTTCAGTACACGATAAAAAATATAATTTACTGAAAATTAACTTATTATGAAGCGAAATGTTATTTCTTACAAAACAAATTATAATTCTTTTGCAGGTTATATTTCTCGCAAAGTCACAAAGTCGCAAAGCGACTGACTGTATTAAAGAAAAATTTTTTGCGTCTTTGCGTCTTTGCGAGAGAAAAAACAGAATATTGGTGAGAAAAATAGCAAATTTATAAACATCAAATTATTGTTTTTCAGTGTTTTATTGTTGTTTTTTGATTTTTGTAGTGTATTGAAATTTTAGTTATAAAACCTGTCTATTCAGAAGGAATCATTTTTTTGTAATCTTCCAATAACGAAAACGCTTCCGAGATAATTTTGTCTTTATGTTCGGTTTTCATTATTTTCAGAAATTCAGGATTATCGGTCAGAAAATAGCGAAACCCTTGTGTGTAATCTTTCGGAATTTTAAACTCGTTTACCAGTAGTCCATCTGACAAATATTGATAGGTTTTTT
>JAQVDG010000470.1 GCA_028698395.1 Weeksellaceae bacterium | reverse complement strand
CCGGGGCTTTTAAACGACATAAATTGTTCGAGAGTGAAAATCTCAGGTGGTGCGGGTTTGTCCGGTTGGTTTGTAATCATTGATGATTTAATAATCATTACTGATATATATTCAGTTGGGTCAACCACGAAAAAATTGAAATCGGGCGTTGAAAAGTTCCCCGTACCTGCCTGGCTTTTAGCAGCCGTGTCACTCATATCTTTTCCATCAGAAATACCCCTGATTTTCATCAGAAGATGCACAACAGGAATGTCTTGTACTCCTGTACCCTGCAAGGTTTGTTTTACTTTTTCGGGCGATGCTTTTATCCGTACTTCGTGAAATTCGTTAAAAGAATAATCGGGCAATAAATCATCTATTTTTTGTTCGTTTTGCGAATGATGTTGTTTTACCGGCCAAAAAAGTGATATAAGAGAAACTGTTGAGCCACTAAGTAAAACAAAAGCCCCAATAGTGCGATTAAATACAAACAAAAAAGCCAACGGTTGAACAAGTGAAATCAATCCAACAACTATAAGGATTATCCCTATCCAGAAAAAATAGGACGGAGCATAAAAGTGTGCATAATGTGTCAGCCGAAACATAATCATCAATGCAATTATTATGCAAGCCAAACCCGGTATTAATAATTGAATGTCCATAAATTTGGTATTTATATTTTTAAAGTTTTATGCTTTTTAATAATAGTTAGTTATAGTAGCCTTTAAAATGCAAATTACCGCCTTGCTTTAAAGTTATAATATTCATCTTCAATGAGTTTTTTTAAATCCAACTAACACAGAGAAAATTATTAGTAAAGTTCATTTTGTACTGAACTTATTATACCTTTGCACAAAGATAAAATTTTTCAGATTGCGATGAATAAATATATTGAAACTGTAGGATTGTTTTATGAACGTTTCGGATTATCAAGAATGTCAGGACGGATTCTTGGCTATCTTATGTCATCTCCCGAGGAATCAGTAAGCTTTGAGGATATAAGGGCACGGTTGCATGCAAGTAAAGGTTCTATTAGCGGCAATATTAACTTTCTTCTTGCCCAGAAAATTATAAATCGTACGATGAAACCGGGAGACCGTAAAACGTATTATTGCTTTTCTGCCAAATCAGTTTACCAAGTGTTTGACCAAAAAGTACAATCAATAACAGAGATGAAAAAATTGCTTATACGGGCTAATGAAATCAACAATAATCCATTACTCAATAAACATGTACAAATCAGTGAAACTGTTGATTTTTACAACTTTTTGGAAAAGGAACTTCCTAAGCTAAAAGAAAAGTGGGAGCAACATAAAAAAACTGAAGATGAAAGATAAGATAAAAATTGTTGCGATACAGGTAAATCAGAATCTTGCCAGCAGGGATACCTTATTTTTAAAGACAGGTAACTTAATAAAAGAAGCGGTCAAAACAGGTGCTGAGCTTATTGTTTTTCCCGAACTGTTTTCAACCGGCTACATCCCGAATTACAATTTGTGGGAAAGAATACTGGTTGAAGGTAAACACAGACTAAATTGGCTTAAGACTACTTCCAAAGAGTACGGAGTATATATTGGTATGGGGCATGTGGAAATGATTAATGGGGAGGTTTTTAATACCTATGTTTTGTCAAATCCTCAAGGGGAAATAGAAGGCCGAAGTATCAAAGAAAACGGAGAAGCTTATATTTTTAAAAGAGGAAGCGGGAATCATTTGATTCATTCCGGGCTCGGTTTGATTAGTGTCGGTATATGTGCCGATAATCATTCCTGTAATATTATTGCTCAAATTCAGGACGAAAAACCTGTTTTACATCTGATGCCTCATGCCTGGGCAACACCCTTCGGAACTAATAAAATGATAAAAGAGTCTGACTTTGAAAGAATCAGAAAAGACCTGAATGACTTTCCTGTTACCATTGCAAAAGCTTTGGGAGTACCTTCAGTTTTTGTCAATCAACTAGGCGATATGCCTCAAATGAAAGGAATATTGGGCAGGTTAATGTCGCCAAAAAAATTTAAACTTCAAGGTCACTCTAAAATCATTGATAGTAATGGTAACATCCTTGCAGAAATGAAAAATGAAGAGGGATTTATTTTAGCAGAAGTAGAATTAAAAACTGCTACTCGAAAAAATGAAATCCCAAATTATAATGGATGGACACATGAGGGTTCGAAACTGCTTCGTAAAATCATTATTCCGTTGGATTTATTTTTTGGGAAAAGAAAATACGAAAAGAAAATGAGAATTTTGAGAAAAGATATAAATGAACAATCTGTTAGACAAATCTAATAATATTATAATACAGCAAACGACCACGTCCAAATGACGTACTTTAATTTTTAGTATTTTTAAAAGAGGGAAATATTTATACCCGCCAAAGAGGTCGTAATGCACATGAGTTGTAATTACGGTAACGGAGGTGCTTATCTGTTTTCGTGTCTGCTCCCAAATGTTTTCTATCCCAAGTTCTGTATAGATTAACAAGTATTACTCTGTCCTGTTCAGCACGTAGTTGGGCTCTTTCCAATACTTGTATTCGCCTTTAACAAAAGTATCATTG
>JAQVDG010000469.1 GCA_028698395.1 Weeksellaceae bacterium | reverse complement strand
CCCTTCTAAACCCCTACACATGGATTCAGGTTGATGAGGTTCAGGATTTAAACCCCCTTCAATGGGAAATATTCAATTTACTGTCAGCAAATCAATGTCACCACGTTCTATTTGGAGATTATGGACAGGCGATTTTTTCCTTTATGGGGGCTCGGACAGAAAGCCTAAAAGTCGTTGAAAAAACCTACAGAGTCTATAAACTTCGACAGAACTACAGATCACCATCAGATTTGGTAGATATCTATAACGCATTCTCTGAAAAATATATGGAAAATGATAGTTTTAAAATATTACCGTTCAGAAGTGAATCTAAGGGTCAGAATTCGTTTTTTTTATCAGTTGTTGGATCCCGTAAGGACGAAGCCGAGTGTGTTATTAAAAAAATACTGCCAAGTATTAGTGAAAATAAAGACGAGACTGTAGCAATTCTCTTGCGTTCAAATAATACTGCCGATTTATATAGTTGGGTATTGAATAAAAACGGGAAAGAGCATTTTAAGGTTTCTGGATTCGATTTATTCAGTAGGGCCGTTGTTAAAGACAGCCTTGCCTTTCTAAATGTGCTGGCAAATGAGAATGATAGAAAGGCATGGTCTAGAGTCTTTAAGATTTTTTCTAAGACAAATACCCTAAAAGAATCTAGAGAATTAATAAGACAGATTTTTGAACTTGGTATGTCGCCTACAGATTTTCTTAAATCGTCTGACCATACATTGTTACCATTTGGCCCATTCAATGATGTTTTTGAGAATGGGAGAGTAGTTGTATTTGATACTGAAACGACAGGCCTTGATTCATCTAACGATATCATCCAAATAGGTGCTGTGGAGATAGTTAAAGGACAAATTGGTAGAGAGTTTGAGGTATTTCTCAAAACAGACCAATCGCTAGTTGAAACGACAAAAATCCATAACATTACACCCGAAATTTTGGATAAACATGGTGTTGATCGAAAGAAAGGTTTAATTGATTTTTGGTCTTTTGTAAATGGCTCACCTCTTTTTGCGCATAACATACAATATGATTGGAAAATGCTTTTTGCAAATTCTATAAGAAGCAAAGTCGATATCCTTGAGAAACCCGTCTTGTTCGATTCTCTTGAGTTTTGTCGCAGGTTATTTCCTGATTTATGGTCTCATAAATTGGAAAAAATGATTCTCTATTTAAATATTCCTGGAGTGAATTCACATAACGCCCTGGACGATGTCCATGCCACAGCAAATCTTATTATCAGCATATTCCCTATATTAAAAAATAAATGTTCCGAACAGAGATTATGGTTTGAAAGAAATGAAAATAGAATTCTGGAATTTAAGAAGAACTTATCGTCTATTTGGAGAATATGGTTATCAATGCTTGAATGTGAAATTACTTTCCCTAAAGTGATAAAAAGTTTTTTGAGCTATGTTAACGGCTTAAAAAAAAAGGAAACCAACGCTGAATTGAAAGAAATGGACAAGCTATTCAGACACATGGAAAAGCAGTGCGGAACAAGAAGGTTTCGAGAACTTCTTAGTTTAGATTTTTGTTTGCCATGGTACCAATTTTGCAAGGAATCAGATTTAATTCTCGGCGATGAAAAATTAGTTATTTCGACTATTCACAAGGCAAAGGGTAGAGAATTTGATAATGTCATAATCCCGGAATGCGTGGATGGAATTTATCCGCATTTTTTTTCAAAAACCGACGAAGAAAAAAAAGAAGATGCTCGTGTTTTTTATGTCGCTATAACACGAGCAAAGAAAAGACTTATTTTGACATCACATACATACGACGAAATAAAGCGTGAGTATAGAGAAGATAGTCCATATATTAAAATGATTAAACCTCTTCTAAAACACTTTAAATATTATTGAAACATTAAAGCGAATCTGATGAAATTGTGGAAAGTAATTAAAACCTATTTTAGACTTATGGAGAGACGTTATGTTGAATGAAACGATCAGAGAAATTCTAAGAAAACAAGAAGACGCTGAATTTGAGGGAAAAGGTTTGGTAATTGCTAATTCGGTCGGTACTGGAAAAAACGATAAGCCCTTCTGGAATTTTTCAGTTGCTGACAAGAGCGGCAGATTGGAAGCAAAGGTGTGGGCTGGAAAGCAGTGGATTGATTTTAGAAACGAAGAAAAAATGCTTTCAATTACTGACCCTCTAGAAAATTTACTGACGCAAGACTTGGTAGGGAAAGTAATAGGTTTTCACGGCAAAGTTACTAAATACAAAGGTAAAAATCAATATGATTTTAATAAGGTGTTTATTTTAGACCAAAACAAACATTTTTCAACAGAGTATGTGCAAAGGTCAGAAATACCAGATGAAAAATTGTATGCTGACTTTCGGGAGCTTATTGGTTTTTGTGAAGAGCCGATTGCTGGTTTTTTAAAATTTGTTTTTGATGAAAAGGAAGGTATTTGGTCTGATTTTAAAAAGCTCCCTGCTGCATATACAATTCATCATGCATATGTTGCGGGTTTAATAGAGCATACGGTTTCTGTGGCCAAAACAGCCTATTCTATGGCGCAAGCTTTAGAAAACGGAACCTACAGGGTAAATTCTTCTCTT
>JAQVDG010000468.1 GCA_028698395.1 Weeksellaceae bacterium | reverse complement strand
AATCAACTGAAAATAAAATATGACTCAAAAACAGGCATAAAATCACTTATATTTGCAAAAAAATCAGCATGCAAATTTTAGACGGAATTAAACTTTCAAAAGAAATCAAAGAAGAAATTAAAAAAACAGTTGCCGAATCAATAAATCAAGGTAAAAGAGCACCACATTTGGCAGCAGTTTTAGTTGGAAACGACGGAGCAAGTGAAACTTACGTTAAAAACAAAATCAAAGATTGCGAACAAGTAGGGTTTAAATCTTCTTTGGTTCGTCTTCCAAATACCGTTTCTCAATCCGAATTATTAGAAGAAATTGAAAAATTAAATCAACAAAAAGATTTAGATGGATTCATTGTTCAACTCCCTTTACCGGTTCAAATCGACCAAGAAGCTGTAATTAATGCAATTAATCCTCAAAAAGACGTAGATGGTTTTCATCCTGAAAACTTCGGAAAAATGGCATTAGACATGAGTACTTTTCTTCCGGCTACTCCTTTCGGTATCTTAGAAATGTTAGAACGTTACCAAATTCCAACCAAAGGAAAACATACGGTTATCATTGGTCGAAGCCACATTGTTGGCCGCCCAATGAGTATTTTGATGGGACGAAAAGATTTTCCCGGAAATAGTACTGTAACTTTAACACATAGTCAAACTGAAAACCTTTCCGAACATACTCGCCATGCTGACATTATCATTACCGCTTTAGGCGTTCCTCAATTTTTAAAAGCCGACATGATTAAAGAAAATGCGGTGGTTATTGATGTTGGAATTACCCGTGTTGATGACGATTCTAAAAAAGGATATAAATTGGTAGGAGATGTGGATTTTGAAAATGTAAAAGAAAAAGCTTCCTGGATTACTCCTGTTCCGGGTGGCGTAGGTCCTATGACACGAGCTATGCTATTGAAAAACACCTTATTGGCTTACAAAACAAATACCAAGTGATTCAATTAAAATCCATTTCTGAAGAACAATCACAATTGATAAATGAAGGAAAGATTCTTCCGGTCATGGAGCATTTTTATACATTACAAGGCGAAGGTGCTCATTCCGGAAAAGCAGCTTATTTCATTCGGTTGGGCGGTTGTGATGTCGGTTGCCATTGGTGTGACGTCAAAGATAGTTGGGATGCCGAAAAACATCCGTTGAGCAATATGGATAAATTAGCTGAAATTGCAGCAACAACTTGTAAAACAATCGTTTTAACCGGTGGAGAACCTACAATTTGGAATTTAGATTATTTAACACAGAAATTAAAAGAATACGGAACAAGCATTCATATTGAAACTTCCGGTGCTTACTCGCTTAGCGGACAATTGGACTGGGTAACTCTTTCTCCAAAAAAATTAGCAAAACCACAAAAAGATGTCATCGAACGTGCCGATGAATTAAAATGTATTATTTACAATTTTGATGATTTTAAATTTGCTGAAAAATATGCTGAATTGGTTTCCTCCGATTGTAAATTATTTCTTCAAGTCGAATGGAGTAAAAGAAATCAAATGACCGAAGCTTTAGTCAATTACGTCAAAGAACACCCTAAATGGCAAGTTTCGGTACAAACACATAAATATTTGGACATTCCTTAAATCAATAAAAAATTCAATTTCAATGAAAAAAATAATTTATCTGATTTTCATTTCTACTTTATTTTTTGCTTGTAATTCCTCTAAAAAACAAGTGGATTTATTTGTGAAAAATGCCAATATTTATACTGTAAATCAGGATTTTGACATCGCAACAGCTTTTGTTGTAAAAGACGGAAAAATTGTGGAAGTAGGCGAAACTTCTGATTTGGAAAAAAAATACAATGCCAAAGAAGTATTTGATGCCGAAGGAAAAACCATTGTTCCGGGATTAATTGATGCGCATGCACATTTATATGGTTTGGGATTGAGTATGCAATCCGTCGATTTAACCGGAGCCAAAAGTATTGAAGAAGCACTTTTACGCATTGTCGATTTTCAAAAAACACATCAGATGGAGTTCATAAGCGGTCGCGGATGGGACCAAAATCTTTGGAAAGAGAAAGAATTTCCAACCAAAGAAGCTGTGGAGTCACTTTTTCCTGATACACCGATTGCTCTCCGCCGAATTGACGGTCATGCACTTTGGGTAAACTCAAAAGCTTTAGAGCTCGCTCAAATAACAGCTGAAACAAAAGTTCAAGGAGGAGAGATTATTCTGAAAAATAATGAACCCAGTGGAATTTTAATTGATAATCCGATGGAATTAGTCAATAAAATCATTCCAAAAACTTCACGGAAAAATACTATTCAAGCTCTTTTAGATGCAGAACAAAAAGCACTTTCTTACGGTTTAACCACTATTGATGATGCCGGTTTGGACAAGGAAATCATTGAATTAATCGACAGTTTACAAAAAACGGGTGACTTTCATCTCAGAATTTATGCTATGGTCAGCAACACAGCTTCAAACAGAGACTATTATCTGAAAAAAGGAATATACAAAACCGATTTTTTGAACGTTCGTTCGTTTAAAGTTTATACCGATGGTGCATTGGGCTCAAGAGGAGCCGCTTTAAGAGAAGAATACAGCGACCAACAC
>JAQVDG010000036.1 GCA_028698395.1 Weeksellaceae bacterium | reverse complement strand
TAACATCGTATATAAAACATTTGGCAGTCAGTGGGTTATCGAACGTTTCAGCTCGTATCAAAAGTGCTTGTAACTTGACAGGAAAGTGCTTCGAAATGCCAAACGTTTCATATACGTAACCGTTATAGGCAAGCGTAAAAGACGACGGAACAACCATTAGACAGATAAATAATTATCGAATCGACAGGACAACATACAAACTTTACAGAAGACTTTTTCCCTAAACGACAACCAAACGCTTCGTGTTTTATTTTTTGCCAACTCACAAAATATTTTGAAATTCTTTACTAACCGCAAAAATGGCACATTTGGTTATGCCCAAACGCAAGCCAACCTTTCACAAAACCCAAAGAGCCATTTTTTTTGCCGACCCATCCAAAATTATTTGATTTTTATATGTTGACTTTAAGTAACTTTTTGTAGTTTTGCTAAATGGAAATTAATTCAACGACACATAGTATAATTATAGGAGCAGCTCAAAATATGGAGCAACTCAAAGACAATTCAATTGAACTTGTTGTAACATCACCACCATACCCAATGATTGAAATGTGGGATGAAATTATGGCAAAGCAAAATCCAGAAATTCAATTTGCATTAGACCAAAATGACGGAGCAAAAGCTTTTGAACTTATGCACTTGGAACTTGATAAAGTTTGGGCAGAAGTTAAAAGAGTTTTAATCCCTGGCGGTTTCGCCTGCATTAATATTGGTGACGCAACAAGAACCATAAATGGTGAGTTTGCTCTTTATCCAAGCCATTCAAGAATTATTTCAGCATTTCAAAAGTTAGGAGTTTCAAACTTACCGAATATACTTTGGAGAAAACAGACAAACGCACCAAACAAATTTATGGGTTCAGGAATGTTGCCTTCAGGTGCTTATGTGACTTTAGAACACGAGTGGATATTGATTTTTCGAAAAGGTAGCAAACGACAATTTAAAACTGAAAACGAAAAACTAAGAAGAAAAGAAAGTTCATTCTTTTGGGAAGAAAGAAATATTTGGTTTTCAGACTTGTGGGATTTAAAAGGAACCAAACAAAAAATTGACAAATCTGGAACAAGAAAACGAAGTGCTGCCTATCCTTTTGAACTTCCTTACAGGCTTATAAATATGTATTCGCTTCAAGGCGACACAGTGTTAGACCCTTTTTTGGGAACTGGCACAACTTCATTGGCTGCAATTGCATCAAACAGAAACAGCGTAGGTTATGAAATTGACCCAATGTTTCTGAATATTATTATTGACAATTTAGAATCAACGCCAGTAACATTTTTCAACTCGATTATTCAAAACCGCATTGACCAACATATCAACTTTATAACAGAAAGAAATGCTGATATTAAAAAGGGAGAAATAAAGCATTACAACGATAACTTGCAGCTACCAGTAATGACTAATCAGGAAACCAACATCAAATTGAACTTCGTAACCTCTGTTAAAAGAAAGAATAAAAAATTAGTTGCAACTTATGACAGTGTGAAACCTGAAAATGTTGAAATTTCATCCATACAAAAAAAAGGTAAAGAAAAAACTTTGTTTGACCTATAATTTGTGAATAGCTGAAACAAGCTCGTCAACATTGACAAAATTTTCATTATCATCATAATACAGGTAAAATACCGGCTTGCCCCATTTCTGATTTGCGTTTTTATTAAAAGTTATAACTTCTCTACGCATCTTTTTAAATGTAAGTGGCTTGACCTGTATTCCACCGACTTCACTTCCATTCTTTTTAATAACTATGTCAATTCGAAGTTCTTCATCCAAAAAGCCTTCAGCTTCCTCAAAAGCGAAACCTGAAACTTTTTTAGCAAGCTCGGTAATTGCTCTTTTTTCAACGATGCCACCTTTAAGCGACTGAACAACAAATAAATCATACTCCCATTGAATACAATCTTGTAAGCTATATCGAATTTCACCCCAATATTTCTTTTGTGAATCGTAAAGATTTTTGCCAAATGACTCTACAGTTCCCTGGCTGACAACACCGCATTCGCAAGTGTTTTCAGAATGCCATTTGATTAACTCAACCAATTCTTCTTTACTTTTTGGATTATGTGCCCTAATCAATTTCATAACAGGAACACTTTTAAACGGTGCAGAAATTCCCATTTTACCGTTTAATTCATTTAAAGGACCGCCAGTATACGCCATAATTAAATTTTTGTTTCGTCAAACTCAATAACAATTTCACTTTTTTTCTTATCGTAAAATACAATAGGAACACTAATGACTTCATTCAAACCCATTTTTGTTTTGTAAGTCATTGGTTTTATGCTTATCGGCTTGTCGCCAATAAAACCATCAATTCCTTTGCTTTCTTCATCTGGTTTAGCAAGTCTGTAGGATTTTTTAAAATGAAGTGAAATCTTTTTCAAAATCGCTTCCTGAAATTTTAAGCCTGAAAACGTTTTGACAATTACAAGTTCTTCAATCCATTCACGAACAGTTTCTTTATCAATTTTTAAAATTGCTTCTTTAAACAATGTGACCATTGCATAAACCTTTTCAGTTGCATTAGCAATAGCATAAGGATGACCTTCTAAATACCATTTTTCCCATTCAGACAATGCAGTTCCTTCAAATTCTTGAATTAAGTCACTCATTTGCCCGACAATTTTGGCTCTTGTCCCTTGTGCATTTTGATTTGCTAAGTTCATTATTTGCGTTGCGTATTTTGGGTAACTATATGTTTTACCTGACAACAATTCTTGAACTTCTGAATTCGGTATTTTTAATTTCATCATATTCCTTTAAATAGTTCGCTAAGTGATACACCAAGCGAGTTTGCAATTTTCTCCAAGTTGACAATAGATATATTCCTTTGACCACTTTCTACACTTGCTATATAGCTTCTGTCCAAATCAGCCGAATAAGCCAAGTCCTTTTGAGACATCTCGACTTTTTCCCGAATTTCTTTAATTCGTTTTCCGACTTTTGACTTTATATCCATTTTGTAAAGGTGAGAATATGTAGACTATAAGCCAAAGACTATAAGTAACACTTTAAATTTTCTGCCTAATTGGTAAGCACTATTAAAAACTGCACAAGCCATCCCAAAACCAAAGCTTTGTAATAGAGCTTACAAAGCAAAAAGAAATTCAAAATATTTTGTCCAACACTAAAAAAATAAAGCACCCGAGACTCAAACCAGGCAAAAAAGGTTTGCCGATTAAAATGGTTGTAACCCAAGCCAGACAAGAACGCCAGCCTATAACAGCTCGTTTGGCAAAAGCGGCAGGAAATGGCTTCGATTTGAAGTTTTTGTTTAATTTTAAAGTCTCGTCTTCGGTCAAAAGTTAGTGCTTAAAAGTGCCGCCTTCGCCAAGCGAGTCAGACGTTATGCACAAGGCTAAGACAACAACAAACAACGCTAATATTACGACAATGAAATTAAAAGCAAAAATCGCAATCCTAATTGCAACAATTTTACCCTTATTGTCCTTTGCTCAAAAGACAATTGAATTACCATATGTTGAGACAAATTCTCACGTTCAATCTTTGCTTATAAAAAGCATAGAAATCTCTAACGACTATACAGTAGTAAACATAAGGTATGTTAACTCATTGGGAGCTGGTTGGATACGGACTTATAAACCGGGCGACAAAAAAGCGTATTACATCTCTGACCAATATGGAAAAAGAATTGCAGAATTAGTGAGTGCGAAAAACATCCCATTTGCACCGAAAAAATACATAATGCGTTCATATAACGAAATAGTTGATTTCACTCTAGTTTTTAGTTCAATTGACAAAAACATAAAGAAAATAGATATAATTGAAGGTAATGCGGACGACCAAGGTAATTTTAATTTTTATGGAGTATATCTTGATGGGACTGTAGCGAAAGGTGAAAAGCCAAAAGGAATGGAAATTAATGGAAAGAAAGAACAGGTTGGTTCTGGAACAGGTTTTATCCTGAATACAGATGGTTTTATTGCTACAAATTATCATGTAATAGATGAAGCAAAAGAAATTGAAGTTGTTTTTCCTTCAGAAGAAGGAATAAAAACATATAAAGTAAGTGTGTTTTTGGCAGACAAAACGAATGATATTGCAATTCTAAAAATCAACGATAGTACGTTCAAAAAATTAACTTATCTGCCATATGAATTATCAGATGATTATGAAGTGGGAGAAGAAGTATTTACGATTGGCTATCCACAACCAGACATTATGGGTACAGAATCAAAACTTACAACAGGCATTATTAATTCATTATCAGGGATAGATAATGATAATACTTGTATGCAGATTTCTGTTCCAATCCAACCAGGCAATAGCGGTGGAGCTCTTTTTAATAGTAAAGGGAATATTGTTGGAATTACAACAAGTTCATTAAACTCAATATTCATGGCAAAATATAAAGGCAACATTCCACAAAATGTAAATTATGCTGTAAAAACCGAGTATCTGAAAGTCTTAACCAAATCCGTTTATTTGGACGGGAAAAATATAGTTAAGGACATGTCCTTGAAGGACAAGGCTAAAATAATTAAGAACTATATCTGCCTTATCAAAACATATTAGTAACAATGGAATGCACCACAGTTAATATGATTTTCCAAATTATTGGGGCAATTGGCTCACTTGCTACTTTTGGAGCATTTGTTTTTCTTTTCCGTAGAGACAAAGACAAACAAACCCAAATAGACAAACTTACTGGTATAGCTACAATTTTAGAAGCTCAAAACGAGACAATGAAATTGCAAAATGATTTGATTGCACAGCAAGTTGAAATATTTAGAAATACGTCAATCCTGAAAGGACAGGATGACAAAGCATTAGGTCAATTAAAAGAAATCGAAGAGAGAAAATTAAAATTGAGTGTAAAACCCAATCTTTGGCTAAATGGTGCAGGCTACAAAGGATTTGACGGGGAATTGACAATTGACTTAAACAATAAAGGAGAAGACGCTAAACTTATAGAGTTCAAATTAACTTCGGATGACATTATTCTACATAGCTTATCATTACCCTACGACTTGGACAAGGGACAAAGAAGATATATTTTCGGGCGACAAAAAGGAAACAAACACATTAAGGATTGTGATTACGAAATAGATGTAATATACCAAGACAAACTTGAAAATAAATATTTGAGTAAAATAAAAGGAACTGGAGCAAATGCAAAAATCATTGAAACAAGGGAAATATAAAACAGCCCAGTGCATAACAAGGTATTACCAAAAGCGGGGCTGAACAGCTTCGATTGGACATTTGTGCAAAGTTTAACATTCATTCTTCAATTGAACTTTTGTACTAAAAATTCTCACCTTCGGCAATACCAGAACCGTTACCTGCAACTCTAAGCAAAACATTTTACAGGTTAAAAGGAACAATAATATGAGTAAAAAATTAAAATAAACTATGGCGGTATTACAAAAGGGAAATTCTATATCCCCTTTTTGGGGAGAAAATATTAATTTAATAACTGGACTTGACCCTTTAGGACTACAAGTAACTTCAGAAGCAACATATTCTACACTATTACCAGGGATTTCCAATCTAACAAATCGCCTTAGATATTACGGATTTTATTGTTGGCTAATAAATTTTTATTTTCAAAAAGAAAAAAAGGGCAACCAAACGGAACAATATCGCTTTATTCGAAGAGCGGAACTAATGATTGCAATTATTATGCAATCTGAACGCCCTGAAATTACTCAAATTACAGGAAGTCTGTTTGCCTCAAATCTAATTAAGGAAAGTATAGATAACTATGACTTAGCTGCCGGGGCTGATAAAGACAAAGGGAATGAAAATGTTTATTGGAAATATGCATCAGGAGCCTTTGGACAATATTATTTTGGAGCAATGTCTGCCCTTTCTTTAGTTGTACGTTATGAAAATGATGAAGGTGATATTATTTTCAACATTACACAACCACACCCGAAACAAAAGGTTTCAGGAAAGCAATTAGCAGATGCGTTTGACGAAGGGTTGACAGAAGAAATAAAAACACTATTTTACAACTGCATAAAGAAAGGAAAGTTATCGCAAAATAATATTTCGGAACTAATTGAATATTTTGCCATTGATAAAGTAAACCCTGAAAGTATAGAATGGAAATTATACGTTGAAATGCTATTGGATAAAGATTATCCGAGCAAAGAAATTGAAGAAGATTTTACATTTCACAGAAGAAATACAATCGCTTCTTTACTATCAACAGCAGAGGAAAACAATCAGGAATACAACTGGTATGTTTATCTTGACAATTGTTACGAACAGAAATTTAAAAATATTGAAAATACCAATATTGGTTGGTATTGCTACCAACTAAACGAATATTGGCAGTTTGCCTGTGGGCTAATTTTCTATGGTACACTTCAATATTTAGAAACTTTACACAGAGAAGAATATTTGCCAAAATTCATTTCTGATTTTTCAAAGCTAATCAACAAAGAAAGTAAGACCAACGAGGCTACAACACTTGAAAACTACATTACAAATATTGATAAAACTGAAATTGACTTATTAGAACAAATAGAAAGAAACAACACACCACAAGAAAATGCAAAAATCGGTTTTGATTTACTTTTCAAACTTTATCATAACAACAAAGAACAATTACCACAACTTAAAGAATATTTGAGCCGAAACGGAATTATTAGAGAGGGAAATGTGGCAGACGGCCTATTTGCAATTACAAACCATTTGCAAAATGATTTGCAAGAATTTATTTCATTTTTTATTCATAAAAACATAATTTATCGCCACCAAATGGTTGCCTTACGAAAAATGGGAAACGGAACACAAGCAACCAATAAATTTATCATTGAGGAACAAATGATACGCCTTATTGATACTTTTCCTGCACGTTGGACTTCGCCACGAATGAATGCATTGCGAAATTTACTTTATGATTTGCAAGTTATCAATGATGAAGGTAACATTACAGAACTACACACAAAAATTGCTTACCAATAATGGCTATCAAACGGAACAACATACTTTCGCTTATTGGTAACGGACGATACCACTCTTGCGTACTCACATCTTTCAGTTTTGATTTCTATTTCTTTGAAATGAAAGTAATGAAATGGTTACGTTCCTGCGGAATTAGAAACGTAAATGTTTTTATTGACGGACATTTCTATTCTGAATTGATGCAACAAGCAACAGGCGATGAAATGAAATTGGCAACAGGATATTCACTATATCCTATTTTTGAAAAAAATATTTTCCACCCGAAAATTTGGTTACTGTTTGGCGAAAATGAAGGCTTATTACTTGTTGGTTCGGGAAACCTTACCAATTCTGGTAATGGAAGTAATGATGAAATTTGGGGTGCTTACCATTTTGATATAAATCAACCGCAAAATTCACCTGTGTTTTCCGCAGCGTGGAATTATGTTTCCAAGTTAAGTGCAAACACAAAAGGTATTGTAAATGAAAAAACAACACATTGGATTGCCGAACATTCACAATGGCTTATGGAATTGCCAAAGGTTGAAGATTTTCAGTTTTTAGATTTACCCAACAACAAAACGACTTTCTTATACAATACCGATAAAACCACAATTTGGCAACAGATTAAACAGCTTATGGCAAATGAAAAAGTAACAGAAATAACAACCGTTTCACCTTATTACGACAAACAAGGAAAAGCATTAGAAGAAATAAAAAATGCTTTCCCTAATGCAAAAATCAATGTAGTAATTGATGAAAGTGGCACAATTCCTATGGAATTGCCTGACAGTAAAATATATAATTTCCACGATTGGAAAGAATTAGATTTATGCAGAAATATTGGAGCAAAACAGCAATCAAAACTACACGCTAAAATTTTGTATTTTAAGACGAAAAGCAACAAAGAATTTTGCTTGTTCGGCAGTGCAAATATTACTTCGGCAGGGTTAGGAATTTCAAACACAGCTAATTCGGAAGTTTCGCTTTTCATTCAATCAGAAAAAGGGAACATTTTAGAAAAAATCGGATTGAAACTAAAAGATAGTAGCAAAAAACAACTTTCAAATTTTACAGTCAATAATAAAGTTTCAATAGAGCAAGCGATAATCAAAAACAATCGGTTTCCAATAAAACTATCAGTCGCCGAAATCAATTACGCAACATTAACGCTTTATACAGATAACGGTTTTGATACTTCAGTTTCAGTTGCATTATATGACAACAATAATCAACTGATAAAAAATCAAACAATCCAAAAACTAAAACCACAGCACGAAATAAACCTTGATATTGACGAAAATAAATTAAGATATGTGCAAATACAAAGCACAGATAACAAAAAAAACCTTTCAAACAAAATTCTTATCAGTAATTATTTTACAATTGCAAAAACACACCCAGACCCGAAAAATGCAGAGTTGGAAAGATTGTGCGGACAGCTTCAGAGTGGTGAATTGCGAAATGTATTAGATTTAATTCATTATGCCATAATTGACGAAAGCGAGAAAGAAGACGGAACTTCTGTTATCAATTCTTCTAAAAACAAACTGAGTACAAAAGAAGAAAAGACAACAGACGACCAATCACAACTTTATGATTTATCAGGTTACAAACCAATAGAACAAAATTCGCAACTACAAGAAAACGCTTTGCTTTTAACACCCTCGCTCCGTGTGTTAGATGCACTTAAATTAGCTCATACACAAAGTTTAGCGTTGGAAGCAGACATAAGAACAGACGAACAAGAAGATGATATTAGCAACATTAGCGGAAACGATGAAAACGAAGTGCGACAAGATAAAAGCATTCCTTTGAAACTTTTAGAAAGCGACAAACGAAAACTCAAAAACTTTTTCAAAAATCTTTACAGTTATTTTCACCACGATCTTTTATTTAAAGACACCAGAGTATCGGACTATAAACTGACTTTAACAGACTTAACAAAATATTTGATTGCATTAGAACTTATTCACGAGTTTGGCGGTAAATCAGAAAAAATAGAAGATGAACAACAACAACTATTTTTTACTTATTTGCCTGTAACTGGTGACTACGAAAATGATAACGTAAAAGGTTGTTGCCTAAATATAGTTGGCGACTTTCTGCGATTATCCAAAAATGGCTTTAAAGAATATACTTTTGATTACACACGAAAAAAGTTTGAGCAATTGCAACGAGATGCACTTATCAGTACGCTTGTTTGTATTTTAAACACTTACTGGAAAGAAGATGAAAGCCCCTATTTGAAAACACTTTTATTAAATTCATTGCATTATTTAGGTTGGTCATCAACAACGGATATAGACAAAAATCTAACTACTTTGATTGGACAAGTAAGAGAAAAAGCCAAGAACTTAAAACAGACAACAAGAAATTTAGACACGCAATTAGACTATTTTGAAAATCAGGTTTGCAATGCGTTTAGACGTGCAACCCAAAACAGAGAAAACAAAAACTTTGCTAACAAAGCAAACATTGGTCAAATAGTTTATTCCTCAATCGCTGGTGTAGGCTATTGTTATGTGAGTAAAGTATTAAAAGGGAATGAATACTACTTGTCCAGACCAGGGTTTAAATGGGTTGAAGAAGAAAAAGAATTTATTAATCCTATAGGAGATAAGATTTATAATCCAATTCCTCTAACCAGTATGATTTTAATTGATTTATAAAATGAGATGCAGGTAACAGCTCGTTTGGCAAAAGCGGCAGGAAATGGCTTCGGTTTGAAGTTTTTGTTTAATTTTAAAGTCTCGTCTTCAGTTGAAAGTTAGTGCTTCAAAATGCCGCCTTCGCCAAGCGAGTCAGACGTTGTAGGCAAGCCCTGCGAAGCCGAAAGAGCAGGAATTAAAACCCATACCATTATGAATGAACAAGTACAATCTTTTATTGAAAAAGCCAAAGTTGAGCAAGAAGCTACTAAACTAAAAGAACGCAACCAACATTTGATTAGCCTTGGTCTAATAGATGAAAATAAAAGCGAGCGAAAGTACCAAGAGTATTTTTCTGAAAACGCAAAGTGGGATATTGAAAAGAAAATGTACTATGTGGGTCTTGACGTAGCAGTTGAAACGACAGATGAAGAATATAATGAAATTTGCAAATATTTTCCGCCCAAACCAGAAAAAGAAGTTAAGGTAAATTTTGAAGGAAGTGGTGTAAAAACATTAAATGGTTTTGGTACATTCTTCTTTGTTATTGCTTCGATAGCAATGCTTGTTGCGGTGATTGGTTTTATTATGTATTTGGCGAATGATATGGATTACAGTTCGGAAAGAGAAAATGCAATAATTGGAATTTCAATGGCTTCTTCTTTATTCCCTATCGCAATTGGTTCATTCGCTGGCGGTGCAATTTGTAAGGGATTGTCAACCATAGCAAAAACCGCATTATATAAAAGGACATTGCTTGAAAAACAATATCGTTTTGAAGAATAAAACTCAACCAAAATCGCAAACGATAAACATGTATTAGGTTGCGTTTAAGCACTTCCAACGAGATTAAAATGAAATAAGGGCCAGCCTACAACAGCGGCTTGGCTTTCAGGATATGGCGACTTGCACGTTTGACAGAAATGCGTATATTTGGTGGTAGTTGGCTCGCAGAGCGTGTGCTGCGTAATCTACCGCCCGAAAGCCAAGCCGCCAACCGTTACCCAACATAATAAAAGACGACTTAGGAAGTTCTTATCAACTGTTAATTTTTTTTTAATGAATCTGATTGTGTTAACAGAGTAAATATCAATTTTATGTTTAAAATTGGTGTAAAAACGTTTCTTTTCAAATAACAGTTTTGATATAACTATAAATTAATCGAGTATGAAACGAATAATATCAATAATTACTATGGCTCTAGACTATGATTTTTTTTTTAACATTATGATAATGATGTTTTGTTGGAACGGGAAATAACTCGTTTTGTGAGTTATTCTCGTTTCAACAAAAACACTAGTTCTTTGAACATCTGTTCTTCT
>JAQVDG010000467.1 GCA_028698395.1 Weeksellaceae bacterium | reverse complement strand
CTGTTGTCAGATAAAAATATAATGCCGTCCCATACGTACGTACGAGACGGCATTATTAAATTGATTAAGCTTTCTTGCGTAAATTAAACCGGCCAACAAAGATTATAACTGAAGTTTCGCACTTCAATTAAGGTTCTGATAATGTGACAAAAAGGAAAATTAAATTTTCGATAAAACACAGATAAACAGGGTTATAAATTTTTGCATTTCACTATAAAGTTGGAATTATAACCCTTTAGTCAAGGAATGATTATTAGCAGAGCGCAAGGTGTGGCTTGTAGCCCCCAAACCTCTACCTGGCTGGTAGAGGTTTGGGGGCAATGTGCAAAGAATAATCTTTTTCAAATATGATGTGTATTTCAAGTATGTTTCGAACATAAATCAGCGTGGATTAAGTGTATGTGCGAAACTTCAGTTATAATTTTACAATCGCTTACCGTTGGCAAAAAATAGCGACAGAGCCGCGTTAATATTTATTGAAATAAAATCACTCCGGTAAGCGTTGAAGCTTGCTCACTTCCTCCAGGGTTTCGTCCCAATTGGCTTTGTTTGACATATAAATATGTGCATCCGGCCGTTTTAATAATTTGGTATCCAAACTCCCTGCCGGAACAACAAGTAGTTTGCCTTCCATTTGTAAATTTGGCAATGCTGAACCACAATTGGCGCAAAATGCCTTGATATGGTTGCTTTTAGGTGGCTGAAAAATCCTTATTTCTGTTTCCCTTTTTAGCCATTCCAACCGTGCCGATGTTGAAAAGAGGTTTGCCGCATGTGCCGAACCCGTGTCCTTTTGGCAATAGCGACAATGACACAGGTAAAAATGTTCAAAATCACCAATTACTTTATACTTAATTCCTTTGCACAAACATGATCCCTTGTATTCCATTTGATTAACTGTTTTTTTCAACAATTGCAATCTCCTCTTCCTTTAAACCGTAAAGCTGGTAAACCAATTGGTCGATTTGGGATTCGAGATCTGAAGTATCTGCATCTGAATTTTCACTTTTCTCCTTAATGGCATTTTCTGCTAATTCAATCAACTTTGATTGCATTTCCGCATCAATAGATGGAATTGGAATTTGCTCAAAGTATTGAGGTTTAACTTCAATGTATCCGCCACTTCTGACTACACAGATACTTTTTAAAAAGTGCCAAACAACCTTTGAATTAAGAACAGCAAGTAATGCCTTATCATTTGTTGGCAAGAAAACTGCAGGGGCATTTAAATACACTCCTTTATCATCAAAAGCAAACTTGTTGGTGTTTTGAAGATTTGGAAAAATGATTTTGGATTTTTCAAATAAATCGTAATAGGCACAGTTTCTCAATTCCCACCAATATTCTCCTTTATCATAACGCTTTACCGCTTTTTCTTTGAATTGCTCAAGATGATAAAAAATTTCAGGATAAGCTTCCTTCATTTTATCAAATGCAACAATTTCACTTAATTGACCAAATTTCTTTGATGTTGATCTACTTTCAAAGACAATCATTTTTTTAAATGGAGACGGCGTTTTCCACTTTTTCAAATCCTTGCCATCATAAACTGCCTTCAAAACAGCAGAATCCCCTAATTTTTTATCGGTAACGAACGCTTCATTTAGTGCTGTCTTTACGCCATAATAGCATTTCCCATAAAGTTCTAAAATGGATTTATGATTTTTTATTTTTGTTAGGATGTTTTGCTCAAAAGTGTTGATGAAATTCCATGCTGAAGGGTTTAATTTATCTTGTACTACCTCTATGAATACGGATTCATTGTTTAACAATTCTTTATCGAAATAATTGCTTTTAGAATATTTGAAAAATTTGAAATTGTTTCTCTGATTGAACTTTTGGAGTATCAAAATGACTGGATAAGTAGTAGCTTCCTCAAAAACAACAACATCTGTAAAGTCAATATATCTTTCAATGCTGAAATTATTATCTACAAATGCTCTCAATGTCTTTCCTGCGGTAGTTTTGTCAAAAGTGTTGTTAATGAATGAAAAGTAACCTTTATCTCGCATTATTTTGTGGCACAACTCATAGAAGTAGGAAAAAATATCGCCACCTGGAGCAAATACTTTGTAGTTGACATGCAGATAATTTTTAAACTCCTTGATTTCCTCCTGTCTGATATACGGCGGATTCCCAATCACCACATCAAAGCCTACAAAATCGCCTTCTTCGTTGAGTACTTCCGGAAATTCGAAGCGCCATTCAAAGGCGTTTTCAAAAATCTTATTGGCTTTGATGGCTTCTATCTCGGCTTCCAGCTTTTGGATGTCGGTTGTATGTTTTTGCAGTTGTTTGTTCCAGGCTGCCTTTTCCTTTTCATTCATTTCAAAAAGCTGGTGCTGGGTGGTCATAGCCAGCAGCTCGCCCTTGAGTTTGTTAAGCTTTTTCAGCTTGGGATCGTTGCCCGAAATTTCGCTTCTAAAATTGGATTTGATGTCAGCAATCAGCCGTTCCATCTCCCATTTCTGTTCTTTGTTTTGGGCGTTGCGGTAAGTATCCACAGCCACCCGATAACTGGCAATCGACCATTTGCTTTTTCTGAGAGCCTGTTTCAGGTCGGACTGTA
>JAQVDG010000466.1 GCA_028698395.1 Weeksellaceae bacterium | reverse complement strand
TGAACTGGTTTTTACTGCTTATATGAAAGGTGTTTATCAATTCTCTTCCATTCTCTGCATATAACAATCACCCGCCACTCCACAATAACACCCATTTAAGCAAAATATACATACCTTTGGTTTACACATAAACAAGTTGTAGGCAATTTTATTAGAGCGGACACCACTAACAAAAACGGTTGAAAAAATGTGTACTTTAACGACTTCGCAAACCGACAAAAAACTTAAATTTGGCGAAATCTTAATTGTACGACAATGGAAAAAATAAAATTTATTGACCTATTTTGTGGCATTGGCGGTTTTCGGATAGCTATGGAAGAAGCGTGCAGGGAAAACGACCTCATTCCTGAATGTGTTTTTTCATCGGACATAGACACATTTTGTCAAGATAGTTATGAAGCCAACTTCGGACATCGGCCTACAGGCGACATCACAAAAGTTGACGAGAAAGATATTCCTGACCACGATATTTTGTTCGCAGGATTCCCGTGTCAACCGTTCAGTATTATAGGACAGATGCAAGGTTTCAATGACATACGTGGAACTTTGTTTTTTGACATTGCAAGAATTCTCAAACACAAACGTCCTAAGGCATTTGTGCTAGAAAACGTAAAGCAACTTGTTGGACACGACAAGGGTAGAACTTTAAAGATAATTATTAAAACTTTACAAGAACTTGGTTATCATGTTCAGTATGCAGTTTTAAATGCACTAGACTACGGACTACCACAAAAACGTGAAAGAGTAATAATTGTTGGACACCGAGAACCTATTATGTTTTCATTTCCATCACCAGTAAGACCATTCAAACCGCTTTCTGAAATACTTGAAAAGAAAGTTGACAAGAAATATTACGCATCGGAATACATAGTAAACAAGCGTAAAGCAAAGCATAAATCAGCATACAAACTTTCTATTTGGCACGAGAACAAAGCAGGTAACATTTGCAGTTATCCCTATTCGTGTGCATTGAGAGCAGGTGCATCTTACAACTATTTGCTAGTGAACGGTGAGAGAAGATTAACACCAAGAGAAATGTTTCGTTTGCAAGGTTTTCCAGATACTTACAAAATTGTTGTGAATGACAGCCAGGCAAGAAAACAAGCCGGCAATGCAGTTCCTGTGAATTTAGTTAAAGCAGTTATTCTGAAACTATTACCGTATGTTGCCTCCTCATTGGATATGACTTCGGTATTAAGAGAATACGAAGTAGAATATGGCAAAGGATAAATCACCGAAACTTCGGACAGTAAACAAATCTGTTTCAGCATTTCCGCTAAATGAATTTCCAAAAGACTTCCCATTTCTTTTAGGAAAAGAGTTGGTTTATCTTTTGGCTTCAAAAGGGAAAGCTGAATTAGAAGGTTCTGAATGGGAGAATATTTTCGCCAATTGCATTGGTGCAGATTGGAAACCATCAAATGTTGGGTTAGATGATGTTGTGATGGGTAACACAGCTTGGGGTGCAAAAACTGTAAAATCATCAAAGCCCTCAAATCAAAAGAAAGTAAGACTAATTTCGGGGCGTAACTCTCCTGTTTATTCGTTCGGTGAGAGAATTGATACATCGGCAGACCCAAATTTAATCGGCAAACTTGTTTTAGATATTTGGAACGAGAGAGTTTCTGCAATCAGAGAGAAATTTAAACATTTGCGTACAGTTGTTTTAATCAAATCAAATGACCTTTCAGAAGTAGTAGTTTTCGAGTTTGAAACTATTCGCTATGACCTCGAACTTTATAAATGGGAATGGAACAAAAATAACAATCTGATTGGCATTGACAAGAAAACGGAAGAGCATCGTTTTACTTGGCAACCGCACGGTTCACAGTTTACAATCATTGAAGAAGTTCCTGAAAAAAATTTGGTAATTCGTATCAAGCAACCGAAAACACTCGACAAAGAACAGATTTTAAAAGCGCTTGGATTTGATAAATCTTGGATAACTGTAATCCAAAAAAATGGCTGATGTTTTTTCCAAAGAACAGCGTAGCGCAGTAATGCGACAAGTAAAATCAAGTCGCAACAAATCCACCGAGTTAAAACTTATTGACTTTTTCAAAACTAACAATATCAAAGGGTGGCGAAGGAATTACAAACTCTTTGGCAAACCAGATTTTACATTTCCGACTTTGAGAACAGTTGTTTTTGTTGATGGCTGTTTTTGGCACGGACACAATTGCCGAAATACAAAACCTCAAGTCAACAAAGAGTATTGGAATAAAAAAATTGAGAGAAACAAACAACGAGACAAAGAAGTAACACTGACTTTAAAACAAAAAGATTGGACTGTTATTCGACTTTGGGAATGCGAACTGAAAAACGAAAAGCTATTGACCAAACGACTGAAAGAAAAACTGCCTACAACAGCACCTATACGCAAGTGGGGGTTCTGTGCTTCGAATGAAAAATAAGTGCTAAATTTGAAGAGTAGTTCTTCGTAGGAAAGTTTGGTTCGAGAAAGCCCCACCTGCGTATAGCTGCAAACCGTTAGGGGCAAGTGTAAAAAAACGACACAGCAGACAATTTGCTACATAAAGACAGAAAAAATGAACCCCACCCACATTCAGGC
>JAQVDG010000465.1 GCA_028698395.1 Weeksellaceae bacterium | reverse complement strand
CATTTTATTTTACGTATTCGTTATTGGAATCATCAATATCAGCTAAACGCTTGGTTGGGTCAATGCTTACTCTTTTTATTTCTTTGGTTGTTTTTATTGTATAAAGAGGAGAAGTCCAAGCCCAAGGTGTTAAAACGGTTCGTTTAACTCCTTCATAAACTTTCAGATTTTCAGCTTGTTTCTCACCTCTTAATTCCAGGTTGGGAATATAAAACAACTCTTTACTTCCATCTTTATATTCGACTAATAAATCAATCGGCATAGCAAAATTGCTCAGATTCTCCAATTCAATTCCGGTAGAACTCACGTTTTTAATGCCATAATTAATTGTTCGAGTAGTATTTACAAATAAATTGTTGTACCATTTTAGATTTACTCCTGAAATTTTTTCTGCAACCCGATTGAAATCTTTAGGCTCAGGATGTTTAAATTTCCAATCTTTATAAAATTCTTTAAAAGTTGCTTTTAAATTTTCTTCTCCAATAATATAACCCAACTGAATCAAATAAACCTGTCCTTTTACGTAAGCTTGAATTCCGTATGCATAATTATAGTCATAATAATCTGCCAATAAACTCATGGGTTCTTCGATGTCATAACTTGTCAATCGGAAATAATCTTCGTAAGCTTCCCGGTTTGGGTTAATTGGAATTTCCGCTTTTTCAATGTGTAATTGAGCCAATTGATGTGCATAGGAAGTAAATCCTTCATCCATCCATTCATGTACTGTTTCGTTGATTCCGAACATTTGTTGGTACCAGGAATGAGCAACTTCGTGATAAATCACTCCGATTAAACTTTCCAGATTCCGATTTCCTGTGATTAGAGTAACCGTTCCGTATTCCATTCCGCCATCTCCGCCTTGTACGATGGTGTAAGTTTTCCAAGGATATTGACCGAAATAGTCGCTCATAAATTCAAAAAATTGACGAGTAGGCAATTTTGCGTTGTTCCAATTGGTATTTATTTTTTCGTCATTGGAATGAAGGAAATAAATTTTAGGTCCGTTTTTCACTTGCTCTGAAGAAACCACATAACTTTTATCGGCTGCCCAAGCAAAATCATGGATGTTTTCGGCTTTAAAATGCCAGATTGCTTTTCCGTTTTCTTCTTTTATTTTTGGATGAGTTACATAACCTTTAACTTCATTCGGGTTTTTTAATTCGCCTGAAGCACCAATAATATAATCTTTTTGAATTTTAATTTTCACATCAAAATTCCCAAACGGTGCTACAAATTCACGACCGATATATTCGTCCAAATGCCATCCGTAAGTATCGTAATGAGCCATTTTAGGATACCATTGCGTCATTGAAAAATCAATTCCTTCAGAAGAATGTTTTCCACCTCTTCGGATGATTTGCGGAATTTGTGCTTTCCAGTCCAAATCGAAAGTTGCATTTTGACCCGGTTTCAGATTTTCTGTTAGCGAAACTTCCATGATGGTTCCGTTAATGGTATAAGTCAATTCTTTTCCATTTTGCCGGATGGAGTTAATTTGATGAAAACCAATGTCATTCTGATTCAAAACAGCAATTTTACTTGTTTTTTTACCGTTTTTATCGGTTGTCATCATTCTTGAATCCGGATCTTTTATGTTTTGAAGTCGATAATCCATGGCACTACCCGGTTGGAAAGCATGATAATACAAATGAAAATATACTTTATTCAATTCATCGGGAGAATGATTGGTGTAAATCAATTTCATTTTTCCATCATATTGGAATTTAACTTCATCCACATCAATCTGCATGGTATAATCTACCTGTTGTTGCCAGTAGCCTGGATATTGTGCTAAAGCGGGGATAATTCCCCATACAATTAAAAAAAGAAAGAAATATTTTTTCATTATTCATTTGTTTGGGGTAAACATACAAATTTCTTGGAAATAGGGTAAAAAAACAGTAAAATGAAATTTGATAAAAATTGTTGAGTCGAATTACTTTTTCTTTAACTTCACTGTGAAATGCCTTAAAATATCGGCTTCCCAAACGATTTCATAACCTGAGGTGATTTCATTGCGACGGTCATAAATATTTTTTAATGCTACGGCAATATAATCCATGTGTTTGAAAGTGTAAGTTTTTCTTGGAATTGCTAAGCGCAATAATTCCAATTTCGGAAAGCGATCCAAACGAGTTTCAGGGTCGCGGTCTGCAAGTAATGTTCCGATTTCGACTCCGCGAATACCCGCTTCTTTGTATAATTCAATTCCTAAAGTCTGGGCAGGATACTCAGCTCTTGAAACTTTTGGTAAAAAATTCAAAGCATCAATAAAAACAGCATGTCCACCAATCGGTTTTTGTACCGGAATACCGAATTCAATTAATTTTTCACCCAAATATTCTACTTGACTGATTCGGCTTTTCAGATAATCATATTCGGTTGATTCTAACAAACCTTGTGCTAATGCGCCTAAATCTCTTCCTGCCAAACCGCCATAGGTTAGATATCCTTCGTAAATAATACCGAAATTCCCACAATTTCTGTATAGATTTTCATTTCGCAAACCTAAAATCCCACCGATATTAACTAAACCATCTTTTTTTGCCGACATTGTGAAGCCTTCACCGTAAGAG
>JAQVDG010000464.1 GCA_028698395.1 Weeksellaceae bacterium | reverse complement strand
TCCCAATTCGTCTTTTTTGTAACAGATGTCAAAAATCGTAACCGGAGATTTTGCTCCTTCTTCCAATCCTAAACGCTGTGCCATAGAGCCTGCCACATAATTCCGAACAACCATTTCCAAAGGAATAATATTCACTTTTTTGACCAATTGCTCACGCTCGTTCAAAGTTTCCACATAATGTGTCGGGATTCCCTTTTTAATCAGATAATTAAAAATCAAAGTTGAAATTTTATTGTTCATTTCGCCTTTGTCAGCAACCGTCCCGCGCTTTTGTGCATTAAATGCCGTTGCATCGTCTTTGTAATATACGATGACCAAATCCGGGTTTTCTGTACTGTAAACCTGTTTGGCTTTTCCTTCGTAGATGAAGTCTTTTTTTGTAGGGTTCATTGTAATGGTTTATCTTTTCTTATTATTTTAATAGATTCCGTCCTTCTAAATTTTCCAAAACCTGCATTTGCTGAATTGCAATTTTGTTCAGTTTTATCAATCTTTCATTTTGTGTCAATTTTTCATGAATGAATACTGCGTTCAAATTTTCCAAATTCGACAAACAAATTAATTGGTTCATCGTGGCATAATCGCGAATGTTTCCTTTTGCATCAGTATTTGCATCACGCCACTTTTTTGCGGTAATACCGAACAAAGCCATATTTAATACATCAGCCTCATTTGCGTAAATAATTGAGGTTTCCTTTGGTGTCAATTCCTTTGGAATTAAGTGTTGTTTGATTGCATTTGTATGAATATGATAATTGATTTTTGCCAATTCTCGTTTTGCAGTCCAACCGATTTGTTTTTGTTCTTCTTCCTTTAACCGTTGAAATTCACGAACGAGATAAATTTTAAATTCAGGACTAATCCACATTGCAAACTCAAATGCAATGTCTTTATGTGCATACGTTCCGCCGTATCGTCCTGCTTTGGCTTGCAACCCGATTGCGTTAGTGCGTTCTGTAAATTCTTTTACACTGATTTTAAATCTATTAAGCCCTGACTTATTTCTAATTATGGCGAATTCGCCATAATTAAAATCAGGATTATTGACTTGTTCCCAAATTCCAAGATATTCCAAAGTATTTCGGTTGCGTAACCAATCCGTAACAAAAAAATCGCCGTCTTTTGCTTTAATCATATCTGTAATACAGATGTAATCGTTATCGGAAATCTGTACAACTGTAACTTCGGTATCTTTTATTTTAATTTTTGCCATTTCTGCTCAAATTACAATTTCATTCTATCGAATTCGATGGATTTGATGATGCATTTTTAAGTGCAAATCATTTTTGTTTTTATTTTTTAATCAGGAACAAATCGTTCAAAACTTCGCCAATATTTATCTTTATAAATATCATAATCCATAGCAAATTGACCTGAATATTTTTTCTGAATTTCAAATAATACTTTTGCAGGTTTTCTGAAATCCTTACAGGCAAAATATATTTCTCTTTCGCTTTCAGCGGTTTGTCTTCCGATGTTCAGGTATCCGTCCACCTCTTTTAGCTCCTTGATTATATCATCCTCAATCTGATTCAATTTTTGATAATCTTCATTATCAGGCATTCCGTTTCTGCCACTTCCATCATATTTTATGGTCAAAACCACAATCCAGGGATGAGAAGGTTTGCTGTCCCAATTCAAAAGTTGAGAGTTTATCGTGGCAATAAATTTATTACCGCTATTTAACTCTGCTTCCATAAGTGAATAATTATCGTTTTTAGTATTGTAGCGGATAGCATCGTATTTTTCTACAAACTCTTTTTGTCGCCAATGAATAAATTCTTTCAGCTTAGAAATAGGGATTAATTCTTTGTCTGCTTCGTTTTCAGCGATATAGTTTAAATTATCAATATCGTTTAAGAAACTTAGTTCGCCTAAATAATTATCAAGAAAAATATAAATGCCGTTTGAAATCTCAGACCTATTGTCATTTGTCAAATCGGAATGAACAATTGAAATATCAATTTCATCCGGATATTCGGCGTGCTCATTTGCGTAAAAAAATAAGTTTTCACCATTGAACTTATAATCCCCCATATTTATTCCATACTTATCAAGTTCCATCGCAGGTTTTAGTGCAGTAAATTTCCAACCTTTTATTTCCGGTGCTTTTTCAATTAATTCCTCAACAAAAACAATATTTTTTGCATAACCGTCAGCCGTTATAATTAGTTCAACGGTATTTTCATCATACATTCCGGTCAGATACCAAAAACCATCTTTCATTTCATCCAGTTTGGGCGAAATTTTATCAAGAAAGTTTTTCTCAATGTCTTTGTTATTTTTGACAATATCAAAAAAAGTTTTTTCATTTTTTAGAAACCAGTTCCAAAAATCATCGTAACTCTTTATCGTTGTTTCTTTTTGACCAAATAAGGAATTAAACATAATGAGTAATAATATGGTTAATTTGTTTTTCACTTCATTAAAGTATTCCACTCCATTTTTAAATATATTCATCACTTCCACACCCGGAACATTCTGAAATAAACCTTCTTCAAATCGTTCCGGATGCCCCATTCGCCCAAATACTTTTCCGCAAGGACTTATAATTCCTTCAATTCCCATCACTGAACCATTT
>JAQVDG010000035.1 GCA_028698395.1 Weeksellaceae bacterium | reverse complement strand
GGACCTCTTAATTTTAAATCCACTTCCGCTATTTTGAATCCGTCGTTGGTTTCCACCATGGTTTTTAACCTCACTTTTGCATCGTTAGACAATTTAAAGTTCGACATAAGGATGCAATAGCTCTGTTCCGCACCTCGCCCAACCCTTCCGCGTAGCTGATGCAGTTGCGACAAGCCAAAACGTTCGGCGCTTTCAATTACCATAACGCTTGAATTGGGAATGTCCACACCCACTTCAATCACTGTAGTTGCCACCATAATTTGTGTTTCCCCTTTTTGAAAACGCTGCATTTCATAAGCTTTGTCTTCGGCTTTCATTTGTCCGTGCACAATGCTGATTTGGTAGTTTGGTTTTGGAAATTCACGTGTAATGCTTTCATAGCCATCCATTAAATCTTTATAATCCATGGCTTCGGACTCATTAATTAACGGGTAAACCACATAAACCTGCCGGCCTTTGGCAATTTCTTCCTTCAAAAATTTAAATACCGAAAGTCGGTTGGCATCATAACGATGTGCCGTAACCACCTCTTTTCTGTTAGGAGGCAATTCATCAATCACCGAAATATCCAAATCACCATACAAACTCATAGCCAAAGTACGTGGAATTGGCGTTGCCGTCATCACCAAAATATGCGGTGGCAATTCGTTTTTTTTCCACATCTTCGAACGCTGTTCCACACCAAAACGATGCTGTTCATCGATAATGGCAATTCCCAAATTGCGGAATTTTACCTTATCTTCAATTAAAGCGTGCGTTCCTATTAAAATATGCAATTCACCCGATTGCAGCTGTTCATGAAGTACTTTTCTTTCCTTTGTTTTTGTGGAGCCGGTAAGGAGTTTTACGTTCACGTTCATCCCCTTCAACAAATTCGTCAATGCATTGTAATGCTGGATTGCCAGAATTTCCGTAGGTGCCATAAAGGCCGCCTGGAATCCGTTATCCAACGCAATTAAAATAGTCAACAAGGCCACAATGGTTTTTCCTGAACCCACATCGCCCTGTAGCAAACGGTTCATCTGGGCATTGGAACCCATATCTTTTCTAATTTCCTTCAATACGCGTTTTTGGGCATTGGTCAGTTCAAAAGGAAGGTTATTTTTATAAAAATTATTAAAATAATCTCCTACTTTTACAAAAGGATAGCCTTTAAATTTTGATTTTCTGATTAATTTCTTCCGAAGCAATTGCAACTGAATAAAAAAGAACTCCTCAAACTTAAGACGGTATTGTGCTTTGGTCAGCAATTCCTGAGTTCTTGGAAAATGGATGTTCAGCAAGGCTTCATTTTTTGAAATCAGCTTTAATTTTTCAATGACCGACAGAGATAGCGTTTCCTTAAAATTACCATTCACCTCTTCAAATAAACTTTGCATCATTTTGGAAATCACCCTGTTGGTCACATTCTTGTTTACCAACTTTTCTGTGGAAGGATATACAGGCTGCATAGCGGTGCGCAGACTTTTATTGTAATCTGCCAGCAATTCCATTTCAGGATGTGGCATAGAAAAAAGCCCTTTAAAATAATTGGTTTTTCCGAAGATTACGTAAGGAGTGTTCAATTTAATGGCCTCTTTAATCCATTTTACGCCCCTAAACCATACCAATTCCATTGTTCCAGTTTCATCACAGAAGGTGGCAACCAGCCGACTTCCTTTTGCCTGCTGAACCGTTCGAAGTTCTGTTATTTTCCCAAGAATCTGAATTTCTGAAGTATTTTGCTGTAATTGATTGATTTTCATAAACTGGGATCTGTCAATATACCGATTCGGAAAAAAATTTACCAAATCGCCAAACGTTTGGATGCCCAGTTCGGATTTCAGCAAATCCGCCCTTCCTGGTCCCACGCCTTTTAAATAGGAAATTGAAGTGTTTAAATTATTGATGGACATTTGGTTTTTTGAAAAGACGAAGATAAGAATTTTTTGATTTACGATTTTGGAATTACGATTTACGAATTGGGAATTACGATTTAGGAATTGAAGTTTGGATTAGAATGGCGTCATGCTGAACTTGGTTCAGCATTCGCAGGGTTCTGAATGGCATTTCGTTAGTTAGGAACAGAGTTCTTAGTAACATTTAATTAGTTCGAAACAGGTTGCCACGTCGGCTATCGCCTCCTCGCAATGACAAAATTTGTTTCAATATTACTTTTGTGTTTTAAATTTTAACTTCGCACGAAATTTGTTTTCACTATTAACTTTCCGTTTTAAATTTTAACTTCCGCTCGCTCAGCACAAATCAAAAGAAGCATTAATCACGATTAAATTTATATTTTTACTTTGAACTCAGCTCTGCGAAGTCTCCCGACTTCGCAGTCCCACTATGATACTAGATATGTTTTTGTTCATGTTTGATTTGAATTTAATATAATATTTTTGCTTTGAGCTTTCAACTTTGAGCTTTTGACTTTTATATTTTAATATTTCGCTCTGGGTGACTTGGGTGGAAAAGATTCTTTTTTTCTTTTCCCCGCCCCTAAAGGGAGGAAAAAAAGTTTAAAAATAAAAAAAGACTTTTCGTTAAATATATCAGCTCTGCGAAGTCTCCCGACTTCGCAGTCCCACTATGATACTAGATATGTTTTTGTTCATGTTTGATTTGAAATTAATATAATAGTTTACAACAATAAACTTTTAATATTTAACCTACCGCCGGCAGACAATCTTTCAACTTTTCCGTACCTTTGCGCCCATAAATTTTTACCATGAGATTACATCGAAATTTAGTATTTACGGTTATTGACTCTGTGAAGTCGATATTCAATGAAGGAGAATATGCCGATAAGGCCGTTGAAAAAGCGTTAAAACGCGATGCTCGCTGGGGCGCGAGAGATCGTAAATTTGTTGCGGAAACTATTTATGAAATGGTGCGCTGGAAACGTTTGTACAATGAAATTGCAGGCACCAAAGAACATTATACCACAGAAAATGTATGGAAAAATTTCTCGGTATGGGCCATTTTAAAGGGTATTAAATTGCCAGATTGGAATCAGCTACAAGGCGTTCCGGAGCGACGTATCAAAGGAAAGTTCGACGAACTTCAAAAAGTACGTGTTTTTAAGGAATCCATTCCCGACTGGCTGGACGAAATGGGCGTGAAAGAGTTGGGTGAAGCCCAATGGACTAAAGAAATTCATAAATTAAATGAACAGGCGGATGTTGTTTTACGCACCAATACCCTAAATACCACCAAAGTCAATCTGCAAAAGAAATTGATGGATGAAGGCATTGAAACGGAATTTATCCAGGGCTATAATGATGCTTTAAAATTGGTGGAACGTGCCAATGTTTTTAGAACCGAGTGTTTTAAAATGGGTTTTTTTGAAGTGCAGGATGCCTCTTCGCAACTGGTTGCGGAATATTTAGACGTAAAACCTGGGATGCGTGTGATTGATACTTGTGCTGGCGCGGGTGGAAAATCGTTGCATCTAGCCGCACTGATGGAAAATAAAGGTCAGATTATCGCTACCGATATTTATGAAAGTAAGCTGAGAAAACTAAAAATAAGAACCCGTAGGGCTGGCGTGCACAACATCACCACCAAAGAAATTGATTCCCCAAAAGTGATGAAGAAAATGAAAGGAACTGCCGATCGTGTATTGATTGATGCGCCTTGCAGCGGTATTGGTGTATTGAGAAGGAATCCGGACAGCAAATGGAAACTGGAGCCCGAATTTGTTGCGACTATCATTAAAACGCAAGCTGAAATATTGGAGAATTATTCGCAATTGGTAAAAGTTGGTGGTAAATTGGTGTATGCCACTTGTTCTATTTTCCCTTCAGAAAATGAAAAACAGGTTCATGGGTTTTTGAAAAATCATCCAGAATTTGAATTTGAGAAGGAACATAAAGTTTCTCCTGTAAAATCTGGTTTTGACGGATTTTATATGGCGTTGATGAAGCGGATAGCGTAATTTTGGATTTACGATTTTAGATTTTGGATTTTAGATTTACGAATTCAATTCTGAATGTTGGATGTTAGATTTTGGATTTATGATTTACGAATTCAATTTTGAATGGCTGAATGTTGAATTTTACCCTTCGACTGCACTGAGGTAACAATTTAATAAGTTACGTCATTGCGAGGTTTTTGAAAAAAACTGTGGCAATCTGTTGTGATAGTTCAATTTTAATTACTTTGTCCATTTCGAATTAATCATCATATTTAAAAATCATTCACTACTTATTTTACTTTTTTCATTGATAAGAAAAGAAAGTCGCTCTGCGAGAGTAAAAATTTAAAACTTAAAATTGGTCTTGCAATCTTGAAATCGAAACTATTTTTTCCCCGCCCTAAAGGGTGAAATAGTTTCTTTGATTTTTTTACTAAGGATTTTTTAATTGGCTTATTGGCTAATAATTTTCTTAATCCCCTCCTCAAACCTCTCCATCGTAAACTGTCTCGACCACTGCATAGCATACCTAGCTTGTTGGTTGTGTTTTTCGGAATGTTGTAAGTAGTTTTCCACAACAGTTACAATTTCATCAGCATTTGTATTGACTAAGGCACCTCTCTCGCCGTTGGCAAGCATATAAGGGATACAGGAAACTCTACTAGTTATAGGCAAACAACCCCAAAACATGGCTTCCGCAACCACTTTTGGCCAACCTTCGGATTGGGAAATAAACAGTAAAAAATGGGTAGTTTGATAAGCCTTTTTAATGACTTCCTTGTCGCAATTTCCATGTAAAATAACCTCATGAATTAAATCATTTTCTATGATATACTTTTCTATGACAGAACGCTCTGGACCTTCACCAAAAATATTGAGTTGCACCTGATGTCCGTTTTCTTTTAATTTTTGTATGACAGAAACGCTTAGTAATGGCTGTTTACCTTTGGTTAGTGCACCAACGAAGATAAATTTCACTCCAACTTCACTTCGGCTTCGCTCAGTAAACGCATGCTCAGAATTCAACTCAGCATGACGATGATAATCATTAATTTCCTTTTCTGAATAGGATGCCGTAAAAAAGGGAACGATATTCTTAGTTTGGTTTGGCCATTCTCCATAAATCAGAACCTTCATGTTTCTGGTTAAAAAAGTGTTGCTTAGCAACCATTTTTGCAAGCGGTAACTCCATGGCTGCTTCGCTTTAGGATCCCAGTTACCAGCATATTTAGCGGTTTTTGGTTTGCTGGGAAATAGTATTTGGACAAAACAGCCTATCAATCCAATATTTCCTGGACAACGTAGGTGAATGTGGTCAGCCCATAACATTGCTTTATAAATACTGTATGTCGTTTTTGGTAATACGAATATCGTTTTTAAAGCTCTTTTAATAGACAATACATCAAAAGCGGCTATTGGGATTAGTGCTATATTTTTATGATTGTACTTGGTTTCAATACTTGTTATTTCTCCCTTACCAATTGGTGCCACAATTTTTATTTCGGTTGCATGAGGTATCCATAAATTCATTTCACGCACGTAGGGTTCATAAGAAAAAATCCTGTTTTCGTTAAGTTTGTGAGAGGCGTGGGTAATGATTGCGAATTTCATAGTTTCCCTTAAGGGTTTTTTCTTGAGGTAAATATATTGCTTATTCGTGTATTTGTCAATATAATGAGGGTTTTTGTGAGAAGTGAAACGTGAGCCTGCTCTACGAGGTCTCCCAACTTCGAAGAGCAACTTCTCAACAACACGTCATTGCGAAGGAGCTACGTAATGAAATGGAGTAGCGACTGCGGCAATCTGCTGCTTATTGTGGTTACTGAGCTTTTGATTTCGTTAGTTCGGGGCAGGTTGCCGCGTTGTCTTTCGCTCTCGCTTCAAGACGCCTCGCAATGACGTGTCATTGCGAATGGAACGCAGTGGAATGAAGCAATCTGCTGCATATTGTGGTTACTGTGTATTTGATTTCGTTAGTTCAGCTCAGATTGGTTCGCTATCGCTCACAATAACAGGCGCATTCCAAAATAGGCTTAACCAACCCATTTTTCTTCCCAAGGCTTCTGTGAAAGCTTCTTTTCGTTTGTTTGTGGTGAAGATATTGGTAAATCTAATGGCCATCAACAATAATGTAATTGCATGCCATTTTAATTTGGCATTGAAAGTTGGGTTTGGGTTTTTTACCCGCCATACATAATAGCCGTTACACACCACCATTTTGCCGTATTGGTATTGGTTGGGACGACCAGAAGGATTGTGAAAATGGCTTAACTTTGCAGCGGTATTCACATATAATTTTCCTGTTTTGGCCAAACGCAAAGAAAAATCGGCATCTTCATACAAGCCGTAACCTTCAAAATAGGTAGAGAATTGAAACGTATCAAAAACGGTTTTTTTAAAAGAAGAAACTCCGCCCATTACCTGTTCCACTTCGTATATTTTACCAGAAGGCGGTAAAAATCCTACGCTTCTTCCGTGAGAAAATAAAGATGAAAATCCAGGCGGACAATCGCTGTCCAATCCTAATTTTTTACGTAACACAAAACGACTTCCTTCTTTGCGTTTCCAACCATCGTAACTAAATTCATCAATTTTAACGACCTCATTCTCATTCACTTTTTCCCATGGTGTTTCATTAGTGATATAGCCGCCAGCCCCCAACGCTTCGGGATAAACTTGGTAGGTTTTTAACAATTGCTCAAAATAATCGGATTCCAATACCGTGTCGTCGTCCAAAAAACAAACGAGTTCCATAGCTGCAGAAACCTTGGAAATACCATAATTCCGTTGTCTGGTTAATCCCCTGTCTTTTTCTGAAACTAAAAAATAATTTAGATTTTGAAAAGGATTTTGCTCCAGCATTTCCTTTGTTTCATCATTCACGGAGCCATCAATAATAATGATTTCATTAGGATATAAAGTTTGTGCCTTTACCGACTGCAATAGTTTCAGCAGGGGTTTTGGGCGCATGTAAGTACAGATAATGAGGGAGAATTTCATATAAACATTAAATAAGCAATAAAAAATTGAAGCATATTATGAATAAGCTATCCTTAAAATGATTAAATATTTAAAGAATCTATACCCGATTGTTTAAGTATCGCGAAAAAAGTTTCTTTTTTCAAGTCTTTTCTTCCATGCATGGGAAAAATGACGGTCTTGTTTGCAATGGAATTGTAATAAAGTTTGTGAGATCCTTTAGCCAGTTTAAATGAAAAGCCATTTTTTCCAAAATTTTTATAAGGTGTTTTGGTGACAAGTTCATTATTAAACAATTAATGAATATTCTAAAACATTGTTGTCATCGGGAATAACCTCGCCTCTTTCTTTTAATTCCTCCAAATAGAGTTCAATGGCTTCGTCTACATTTTCTCCATAAGATATACAACCTGGCAATGATGGCACAGAAACCGTAAAACCGCCTTGTGCTTCTTTGTGTAAATGTAATTTGTAGGTGTGCATAATAATCTATTAATTAAATCCCTAATTTTTCTACGCTTGTTATTTTTACCTAAATGCTAAATTACAAAATAATGCATCAAATAAATTTTAAACTGTAATTTTATAAATTTAAATATTGTTGTCCGATTAAATTTTTGATAAACAGGTCGCCCCGATGGGGCTTTAATTAATAAATTATTTTATGTTTCTACAAACATGTAGCTCCTCTGGAGCTATTTTAGTCCCATCGGGACTTACTGCTTGTAGAAAAATAGATTTTTTCCAAAAACATGCCCCAGCGGGATCCGCTCTGCAATCGCTCTGCGAAGTCTCCCGACTTCGCAGCCAGAATCATATTTTAAAAGTCGTTGTATTTTGTGAATTCTGCTGCAATCGCTCTGCGAAGTCTCCCGACTTCGCAGCCAGAATCATATTTTAAAAGTCGTTGCCAGTAATACAGAAATTCGTCCATTAATAAAAATTTCACACATAAATTTGGAAAATGTTGCCTTTTTAGGTAACTTTGAACCAAATTTAACGACCAACAAAATTGAGCGAATTTAAAAGAGAAATAGGATTTTACGAAAACCACTTCAAAGACTTTTATTTAAAGCAATCGCTTGCTGTTCGTAAGAAAATAGATTGGACGCTTTTAGTCTTGAGAAATACTCGAATTGTTCCAGAAAAATTTTTAAAACATCTTACGAATACTGACGGACTTTGGGAAGTGCGGATTTCGGCAGGAAATGGAATTTTCAGAATTTTCTGCTTTTTCAACGAAGGGAATCTAATAATTCTCTTGAGCGGATTTCAAAAGAAAACGCAGAAAACACCCAAAAATGAAATAAAAAAAGCAGAACGACTAAAAAAAGAATATTTAGACGGCAAATAATAACTTGAAAGTGGCGGCAACACTACAATGCGGTATTAGAATTATGAAAACAGATAAAAGAATAACATCGTTTGACGATCATTTGGACGAGCAGTACGGAAAAATCGGAACTGAATCACGTGAAAAATTCCAAGAAGAATTTGAAACGTTTAAAATTGGTGTTTTAATTCAAGAAGCAAGGAAAAAACAGCATCTGACACAAGAACAACTTGCTAAAAAAGTTGGAACCACAAAAAATTATATTTCAAGAATTGAAAATAATGCAAGTGATATTCGACTTTCGACCTTGATGCGAATTATCCGAGAAGGATTAGGCGGAAGTTTGAAATTATCGCTTGATATTTAAAATTGAACAGAAAGTACTCATGGCAACACCTCATAAAATTTATGCTTAAACCCGCTCTGCAATCGCTCTGCGAAGTCTCCCGACTTCGCAGCTAGAATCATATTTTAAAAGTCGTTGTATTTCGTGAATTCCGCTTTGCAATCGCTCTGCGAAGTCTCCCGACTCTCCGCTCTGCGAAGTCTCCCGACTTCGCAGCCAGAATCATATTTTAAAAGTCGTTGCCATTAATACCCGAATCCGTCTTCGCAGTAAAAATTCATTATTAAATTTAGAAAATGTTATCTAATTAGCTAACTTTGCACTGAAACAAATGATTATTAACATTGAGCGAGTTCAAACGGAAAATCGAGGTATATAAAAATCACTTTTGGGATTTTTACAACAAACAAGATATCAAAGTTCAAGACAAAATAGACTGGACTGTAACGTTGGTTCAAATGACAAAAGTCGTACCTGAAAAATATTTAAAGCACCTAACAAACACAGACGGACTTTGGGAAATGCGAATCTCGGCAAATAACGGAATATTCCGAATCTTCTGTTTCTTCGACAAAGGAAATTTAGTAATTCTATTGAGCGGATTTCAAAAGAAAACGCAAAAGATACCGAAATCGGAAATTAAAAGAGCGGAAAGACTTAAAAAAGAATATTATGAAAGCAAAAAATAACATTACGAATTGGGACGACCATTTAGACACTAAATACGGAAAAAGAGGTACAGCTACAAGAGAAAATTTTCAAGAGGAATTTGAAGCTTTTAGAATTGGCGTTTTAATACAAGAAGCCAGAAAGAACAGAAACTTAACTCAACAACAACTTGCTGACAAAGTTGGTACGACTAAAAGTTATATTTCCCGAATTGAAAATAATGCAAGTGATATTCGACTTTCGACCTTGATGCGAATTATCCGAGAAGGATTAGGCGGAAGTTTGAAATTATCGCTTGATATTTAAAATTGAACAGAAAGTACTCATGGCAACACCTCATAAAATTTATGCTTAAATTTGAACTGAAACAAATAACAAACATTCAACAAAAAATTTACTCGGTGGAAAAATCTCCGCTCTGCAATCGCTCTGCGAAGTCTCCCGACTTCGCAACCAGAATCATATTTTAAAAGTTGTTGTATTTTGTGAAGTCCGCTCTGCAATCACTCTGCGAAGTCTCCCGACTTCGCAGCCAGAACACGACTTCGCAGCCAGAATCACTATTTAATATTCATTATATTTCGTGAAATTCTTTAAATTTAAAACATCAACAATTGGATTGTCTGCCAATTCAATTGCTATCAATCCTTTACCAAGCACATAATTACTAGCACTAGAATATAGATAGTTTGATGCTTTTTCAACTATTCCTGCTCTAACTGGGTTCAGATGAATGTAATCTAGCTTTGTCCACATAAATTTATTTGTATAAATTTCTTCCGGATGATTGCCATACTGCCAAAATTGATAATTTTTATTTCTAGAATGGCTCACTGTTGCCAATTTAAATCGTTCTAACATCCATTCTCTTCTGCTTTCCGGTTCAGATTGTATTTTTTCTAAAATAGTTTTTGCCGTAAATTTTTTGAAATCCCTTATTAAATCAGACAATTTTCCATCTTTGGATTGAACAATAAAATGAATGTGATTGCTCATTATTACATACCCAAAGACAATCATACCTTTATTTTTTATACAAAAATCAAAACTCTCCATAATACAATCTTTGTATATTTTTCTGGTAAAAACATCTACCCAGTCCACAATTGTAGCCGTAAAAAAATAAGACAAGGTTTGATCTCTAATTTTAAATCCTTCCATGTTCGGTATTTTGTGTTAAATATAATACTTTTTCATCGATGATGAGAACTTCGAAGTCGGGAGACTTCGCAGAGCAAACTTCGAAGTCGGGAGACTTCGCAGAGCGGAGTTAAATTTCATTTTATGATATCCTTTTACCTAAAGCCATCAGTTTTTTAGCATAAAACAAAGATTTGTTAAACTGAAGTTGCTTGTAGGGAATTTTTAACAACCGATATAAAAATGAGATTTTTGGACCTTTGAATAAATACAAAAAGAAATATTTATAACGGTATTCATTTACCTGTTTCGGTGTAAAATGTTTTACAATCCCATACATTATTGTAGGGCTTGGAACTGGCTTAATAAGTGTTACGGGTGTATCCAATTCCCACGGCTGGGTTTTTCTTTTCTTTCCTGTAATCTTAGCCTCAGTTCCCCAAATTCGATAACCTCCTACTGGTGGTTTTAAATGCAGGTTTACTGAAAAAGGATTGTGTAAAACAGTTACTCCAATTTTGGATAAAGATATCCCAAAATCACTATCCTCCCCATATCCTCCATCGAAATTGACATCATTTCCCTGTAA
>JAQVDG010000463.1 GCA_028698395.1 Weeksellaceae bacterium | reverse complement strand
GTATTTCCGTAGTTTTTTAAGACTTCTTCGCCTTCTTCTGACTACGAAGCTTCCGTGAAATCCAAATTCTTATTGACGCTATACGTTAGATCTCCAAAAAACGACATTCGTCCGGCAAGTACGGCATAATTTGCGCTGAGCTCTACCCCACTTCTGAAACTCTTTCCGCTGTTGGTTCGGATATAATTTCCGGTATCATTCAATTGTCCGCTTGCCACCAATTGATTCAAATAATACATATAGAAAAAATTCACTGTCCAATTTAAATTTCCTGATTTTTTGTAACCCAATTCAAAATCGTGCAATTTTTCTGCTTCTAATTTTTTTCCATTATCCAAATAATCCGAACGAATCGGTTCACGATGTGCCATTCCGTAGTAGAAATAAAATTGATTAACCGAGTTTAAATTATAATTAATTCCGAATTTAGGATTGAAGAAATTAAATTCATCTTCAAACGGAAAAAAATCTTCATTCTCATTTTCTCCTCCCGGAACAACTGCTGTTTTATACTTCACAAAACGATATTGCAAATCGCCGAATAATTCAAACTGATTCAGTTGATACAAAGCTTTTGCATATACAGAAACATCATTTTTTGTAGCTTTATTCCGATAAAACTCATGCTGAATATTCGGCTGAATAAAGTCTTTTACCCAAGTAATATACCCATAATGTTCATTTTTATACTGACTGATTGAAAATCCGCTGAACCATTTTAATTTTCCCAATTTTTGATTTTCCACATTATAATTCAATCCATAAAAATGATTATCCAACCACTTTTCACGTACCACATCAGAATATTTTATATCGCTTTCAATTTTGTATCTCTCTAATTTAGAAGCTTGTTTGTAATTATTGTAAAATCCTTTTCCGCGTGTATAAAACAAAGTTGCATTGGATTTCCAATTTCCGCCGTAGTTCTGCTCCCACACCAAATGATTATGCTGTTGTTGGTAATTATCAGTTTCATCATCATAATAAGCAATTATTTCTGTCCAATCTTCATTGTAAATAGCTCCTGCCGGATTAAACCGTCGGTTTTTCTTCAAAGTTTCAGCATCAATTCCATTCCATGCCTGGTAGGTTTTTTCCTTTCCGAAAAACGTCCAATAACGAAAAGAAGTAGCCGAATTCACATCATAACGGGCATTCAATCCTACTGAAAACAAATCACTACTTGCCCGGTCAATATAGCCGTCTGACTGAATCAAAGATGCATTTACATCCATTCTGAATTTAGAATTAAACAATTCCCCTGTTCCGGCTTGAAGCGTATATTTCCGGGTAGAAAAACTTCCCCACGAATTAGCCGATTCAACAAAAAATTCACGAGAAGGCTGAGAACTGTCCATATTGATAATTGCACCAAAAGCACCACTTCCGGAAGAAGAAGTTCCCACTCCCCGCTGAATACTGATTGAATTCAAATTAGAAGCCATATCCGGCATATTTACCCAAAACACATTTTGAGATTCCGGGTCGTTTAACGGAACACCGTTTAATGTGATGTTGATATGGTCTTGCGCCACACCTCGAATCCGAATCGAAGAATAGCCTACTCCTGCTCCGGCATCGCTGGTGTTAATGACCGAAGTTGAATTTTGAATCAAAGAAGCAATGTCTTGCCCTAAATTTTTTTGAGTCAATTGTCTTTTTCCAATTTTTTCTGTGGTAATCGGTAGTTTTTGAATAATTTCTACCGTTTCAAGTTCAATGGAATCCATTTGTTCCGATTCCTGTGCAAAAACAAGCATTCCGCTCAGTAATGCACCTAAAAAAATCCTACGTTTCATTTTTATAAATTTTATAAATTAATGAAAGGTGGATTTACCCTGGTTTTGATTTCCTCTACACCAAAAAGCAGTTAAATTTCCGGAAATTCAACTTTATTTCATTCTTTTTTGTGTCGGGAAAAGTTTTTCAACTTCCCTTGGCGGCATTACCCGCCCAGGTTCACTGGGTATAATCTCAGCCTCTTTTTTAAGAAGCACCCCTTTCTGGTTATGCGGACAAAGCTATTAATTATTTAAGTTCCGGCAAAAGTTTTACTTATTTTTAATCGTCTTTTGTAACTTATACACAAAAACGACTACGAATGAGGCAAAGAATTTTTCACCTTTATAGCTTATAAAAAAATGATTAAAATTCGAGATTTAAATAAATCTTATAAAATGGGAAACAATTCCCTCCATGTACTCAAAGGAATTAACTTAGATGTGGAAGAAGGTGAATTTGTTGCCATTATGGGCGCATCCGGTTCCGGAAAATCAACTTTACTGAATATCATAGGAATGCTTGATACGCATGATTCCGGTTTGTATGAATTGGGCAATGTCGTCATTGAAAAATTAACCGAAAAAAAAGCAGCCAATTATCGCAATAAATTTCTTGGATTTATTTTTCAATCGTATAATTTAATCAGTTTCAAAAATGTTTTGGAAAATGTGGCACTTCCTCTTTATTATCAGAAAGTAAGCCGAAGCAAACGCTCTGAAATTGCTTTGAGTTACTTAGAAAGAGTCGGTTTGACCAATTGGGCGCATCACATGCCCAATGAATTATCGGGTGGACAAAAACAAA
>JAQVDG010000462.1 GCA_028698395.1 Weeksellaceae bacterium | reverse complement strand
AAAATGAATTTCGCTTTTATATTGCTTGGAATGCTAGGTACATGGCAAATTGTTGTCATTGTACTGGTTATATTGCTCTTATTCGGTGGTAAAAAAATCCCCGAATTAATGAAAGGATTAGGTTCCGGAATCAAAGAATTCAAAGATGCAACAAAAGAAGATACTGATAAGAAATCAGAAAATAAAATTGATAATCCGCAGTAATTAAGTTTTAATTAAATAATCAAAAGGTAGAAATTTCTACCTTTATTTTTATACAAATAATTATGAGTTTTACCGAAAAAGCTTGGGAAATATTCAACCGTTCTATTGATGATTATCATATAAAAAATGATGTCAATACGACTATTCAAAATCCCTACGACAAATCCAACCTAATTGAGTACTTACTTTATACCAAAAACTGGATTGATACTGTTCAATGGCATTTGGAAGATATTATTCGCGACCCGGAAATCGACCCGAATGAAGCCATAAAAATCAAACGTTGGATTGACAAATCCAATCAAGAAAGAACCGATATGGTGGAATACATTGACAGTTGGTTTTTGGAAAAACACAAAGATGTCAACATTCAAGCCGATGCGAAAATCAATACCGAAAGTCCTGCGTGGGCAATCGACCGTTTTTCTATTTTGGCTCTGAAAGTTTACCACATGCGCGAAGAAGCAAACCGCCCGGAAGCGAGTGAAGATCACCGAAAAGCTTGTCAAAATAAACTGAATATTTTACTAGAACAACACAAAGATTTATCTACAGCGATTGAAGAATTAATTCAAGATATTGAATCCGGTCGAAAATACATGAAAGTGTACAAGCAAATGAAAATGTACAATGATGATGAATTAAATCCGGTTTTGAGAGGAAAAAAATAAAGTTTTTTTCTTTTTCTTATGGCAAGTTCCAAAGAAATACAATTACGAAATCACAAATGGATTGCCACCGGTCTTTTTTTATTAATGGCTGTAATTTACTCGATTACAGTTTATTTTATTCATCATTCTCCTAAAAATTGGTTAGGCTTTGTAAAAGCTTTTTCAGAAGCTGCCATGGTAGGCGCATTAGCCGATTGGTTTGCAGTAACCGCTTTATTTCGTCATCCTTTAGGAATAAAAATTCCACATACCAACCTCATCCAACGTAAACAAAAAGATTTAGGAAAGAACTTAGGGAAATTTGTTAATGATAACTTTCTAAATCCTGCTACGATTCGCCCTTATTTTGAAAATTTAAATGTAGTGAAAATTGCATCTGCTTGGCTGAATAAAGTAGATAATCAAAATATATTAGAAGAAGAAATACGAGGATTTCTTAAAAAAATTATTTTAGATTTAGAAGACAAAGAAGTAGAAGAGTTTATCACAAAAAAAGGAGAAAATCTCTTGAAATCATTGGATTATCAAAAAATAACTTCTTCCGGTATTCATTATTTAATCGAAAAAGAGGAGCATTTAAAATTATTGAATGTCCTTCTCCCTTCCGTAAAAGAATATATTCAGGACAGTCAAACAGAAATTCGTCATCGTCTTTCCGAAAACCGTCCTTTTCTTTCCTTTTTAGCCGGAAAAAAAATTTCAAAAGAACTGACTGATGGTTTTATTGCCTTTGTTGAAGAAGTTCAATTGGATGAAAATCATTTTATCCGACAGAAACTAACGGATTCTTTAGAGGGTTTCGCAGAAGATTTGTTGATTTCTGAGAATTGGGATAAAAAATTTAAAAACTTGAAAGATGAGTTTGTATCGGAAGAGAATATTTCACCTTACGCACAAGAATTGTGGCAGACTTTTAAAACCCTTATTATAGAAAATTTGGAAGATTCTGAATCTTTATTAAAAGAATATTTGCAAAAGAATATCCAAAAATTAGCTGAAAATTTGGAACATGACGAAGAAATGTCTGAACGCATCAACCGCTGGATTCGTCATTTTCTCTATCGGACTGTTTTGAGAAATCGGATTCAAGTAGAAAATTTAATCAGTCAGACCGTATCAAATTGGGAAGGGAAAGAATTAAGTCAAAAGTTGGAATTAGAAGTCGGAAAGGATTTACAATACATTCGAGTAAATGGAACTTTGGTTGGTGGATTAGTCGGTTTATTAATTTATACACTTACTTTTTGGGTTTTTTAGCTTGAAAATTAAGGTTTTCCTTGCTTTTCTCGTTTTTAATGTTAATTTTGTTGTCCTAAATAATTCAAAAAAATAGTTAAAAATGAAAAACTTAGTTAGCAAAATTCATGAGGAATTTGAAGCATTCAGAAAAGAAGCAGATTCTCAAATCGAAAAAGGAAACAAAGCGGCAGGAACCAGAGCACGTAAATCTGCACTTGAATTGAGTAAAATGTTTAAAGAATTCAGAAAAGTTTCTGTAGAAGCATCTAAAAAATAACAGAACTTCTTGTAACAAGAAAAATAGACTGTCCTTTCGGACAGTCTATTTTTTTTATATTATCTCTAAAAACCCTTATAAGTTTTAGCCAAAAAAAATCAGAGCTTTCCAGTGAAGGAAAGCCCTGATTTATCAGTATGATTAAACTATTAAATTATTTCAGATTTACAAATTTCTTTGTAACCACTTCTCCATCAACTGTAGTTAC
>JAQVDG010000461.1 GCA_028698395.1 Weeksellaceae bacterium | reverse complement strand
ATTTTAAAAAATAATTTTAGCCAACCGCACATTGGCACATTTGCAAAACCGCACAAGCCGACACACGACCCAAGTTTTGCAAAAGAGCCAATTTCCCAACGCTCGACAAGGATGTTGAAAAGAATTTGAATTAAAATGATACAAATCAAAAATCTTTTCCTACTTTTGACACATTATGTCAATAGAGGTTATGTCAACAGAAACAATAGGCGAAAAGCTAAGACACATTCGAGAAGAAAAGGAACTTCCATTGCGGAAAGTTGCTGCATTGCTTGACATTGATGTAGCGATTTTAAGCAAAATGGAGCGAGGAGAGCGGAAAATAACGAAAGAGGTAGTTCTTAAACTTGCCGACATATACGATTACAACGCAGATGAACTTTTGGTTTCATTCCTGAGCGACAAGATTTTATATGAAATTCAAGATGAAGATTTAGGAATCGAAGCATTGAAAGTGGCAGAGGAGAGAGTAAAATATATAAAAGCGAATAAGAAGAAATGACAATAAAGCAACTCATAGAAAAATATACAGCCGACAGGGATTATTACTTGACAAGCAAGTATAATGAAACACTGCTTCGCAGTGATTTCTTAGACCCGTTTTTCGAGTTGCTTGGTTGGGACATTAAAAACAATGCTGGTAAACCGACCAACGAACGAGAAGTAATTTTGGAAGAAGCATTGAAAGCAAACGCTTCCGAACATTCCAAAAAACCAGACTATACTTTCCGACTTTTTTCTGAAAGAAAATTCTTTTTGGAAGCAAAAAAACCTTGCGTTTCTATTGACTCAAACAACGACACTGCAAAACAAGTAAGACGATATGGATTTACAGCGAAGTTGAAAATTTCAGTTCTTTCAAACTTTGAATACTTAATCATTTATGACACTTCTGTAAAAGTTGAGAAAGAAGACAACCACACAAAGGCACTTATAAAAAAATATCATTACACAGAATACGAAAGTAAGTTTGAAGAAATCAAACAGCTTTTAGGAAAGGAATCAGTTTATTCAGGTGCATTTGAAACGGAGTGGAAAGAAATAGAAAGCAAAATCAATCAATACTCGATTGACAATTTATTCCTAAATCAAATCAACGAATGGAGAAAAGCACTCGGTTCTGAAATATATAAACACGACCCGAAAATTGACGAGCAACAACTGAATGATATTGTTCAGAGTTATTTGAATAGGGTTTTGTTTCTGCGTGTTTGTGAGGACAGGAATTTAGAAGATTATCAAACACTTTTGAAATTTGCCAACACAAACGACTTCAAAGCACTCATAAAGAAATTTGAAGAAGCAGACAAACGTTATAATTCAGGACTTTTTGACCAGCTTCTAAAAGACAAGATTGTAGAAAATATCAGTTCTGTTTTTTGGACGATTATCAAACAGCTGTATTATCCTGAAAGTCCTTATTCATTCAGCGTTTTTTCTTCTGATATATTAGGAAGCATTTATGAAATTTTCCTTTCAGAAAAATTGACCCTTCAAAGCGGTTCAGTTGTTTTGGTAAAGAAACCTGAAAATGTTGACCGTGACATTATCACCACACCAACTTTCATTATAAGCGATATTTTAAGAAATACCGTTTTGAAAAAATGCGAAGGAAAAACGGATAAAGAAATTCTTAAACTAAAATTCGCTGATATTTCGTGTGGCTCAGGTGCATTTTTATTAGAACTTTTCCAGTTACTCAATGATATTTTGATTGACTACTATCTGAAGAAAGATAAAACCAAGCTTATTCAAACCAATATCAACACCTACAAACTACCGTTTGAAATTAAGCGGCAAATTTTATTGAATTGTATTTACGGAGTTGACAAAGATTATAATGCGGTTGAAGCAGCTAAGTTTGGTTTGCTTCTCAAATTGTTGGAAGACGAAGACAGCAATTCAACTAACAAAACAAAACCTGTTTTACCCGACCTTTCTGAAAACATCTTTTTCGGAAACAGTTTATTGAATCCAAAACAAGTAACCAACAAGAAAGACCAAGTAATTATCAATCCATTTGATTTTTCAAAACTTCGTTTTGATGTCATAGTAGGCAATCCGCCTTATATGAAATCTGAGGATATGAAAAACATTACTCCGCTTGAATTGCCACTTTACAAAATCAATTACGATTCAGCATACAAGCAGTTTGATAAATATTTCCTTTTCCTTGAGCAAGGAATTAATTTGTTGGCTGATGATGGAATTTTAGGCTATATCGTTCCGAGCAAGTTTACAAAAGTTGGAGCAGGTAAAAAACTTCGTGAATTACTCACAGATAAGGAGTATTTACACTCCATCGTTTCATTTGGAGCAAATCAGGTTTTTGCAGACAAAACAACCTACACTTGTTTGTTAATTCTGAATAAGAAGCCACAAAAGACTTTCCAATATGCGGAAGTAAGAAGCCTGAAAAGTTGGAAAGTTAGAGAGCCGGAGGCTGCAAAATATGGCACAAAGAAAACGGATGAATTGGATAGTGAAGTTTGGGTATTAGTTCCACCCGAATTGACTAACACCTACAATAAAATCGTTTCTCAAAGTGTAAAACTTAACGATTTGGTTGGAAGCGAGAATATTTTCAATGGTATTCAGACCAG
>JAQVDG010000460.1 GCA_028698395.1 Weeksellaceae bacterium | reverse complement strand
GAGGTAGCGCAGAACAGAAACAAATCACGCAAAATCATACGAAAAGCGATAGGAGAACAGCTAAGATTCCTCAAACGAAATATCCGAAGCATAAACAGGCTCTTAGACAGCTATGCAACCATTCCTCTAAAGAGTAAAGACTACAAATACCTGCTTGTCATTCAAACGCTTTATCAACAGCAGAATAAGATGTTCGAGCAGAAAAAACACAGTATTGATAACCGCATAGTGAGCATTCATCAACCTCATGTGCGCCCAATAGTAAGAGGTAAAAGCCAGGCAAAAGTAGAATTTGGTGCTAAGATTCAAGTCTCGCTGATAGATGGCATTAGTTTCCTTGACAAGTTAAGCTGGGAAGCTTTCAACGAAGGGGTTCATATGCTGCAATACATAGAACAGTACCGCAGCAGATTTGGTTTTTATCCAAAAGAAGTACTGGCCGACAAGATTTATTGTACGCGAGTCAACAGAGCCTTGCTCAAAGAAAAAGGCATCAGGCTCATAGCCAAGCCACTTGGCAGACCACCGGCAGTGCCAATTCACCTAAGTCCGGGCGAGCGCAATCCAATAGAGGGGAAGTTTGGTCAGGCTAAAACAGGCTACGGGCTAAACCGTATCAAAGCCAAGCTGATGGAGACAAGTGAAACATGGATTGCAAGCATACTTTTGGTTCTCAACCTGGTCAAATTGGCCGGGCTGGGATTCCTATGGCGGATATTTTCAGAATACAAAAGTTTTTCAGCAAGCTGGGAAAAATATGTGATTCATCGACTTGAGCATTTTTCAGCAGCAAAGTTAATTTTTCAAAGACGGTTTTGTCCGTTGAATCCTCTTTTCAAATCCTTTGAAAATGAAACAATATTTTTATAATCCTGAGTTTTTCAGCAGACCCTAACTATGGCAGACCTTACCCAAATCAACAAGCTTAACAAAGTTGTTGAAGCATTTTTTAAAAACAATCCGGATATTCAAAAAATTGCAGCCAAAGAGCTGATGCCGGAGTTCATGAAAGAGGGTGTTTTTACCTCTAACCATAGAGACGGCCTTCAGCTTAGAGAGCTCCTGCGAGAACTCGACAGAGAAAATCGTTTAAATCGCATACCAGCCTTACACCCTGAACGTAAAACAAAAAACACTTACTGGTATTTTGTCAATTTGAATAAAAAGTAATTCACTTGATTGGTAAATACCCTGAAGTCATTTAGTTTATTCAAAACAACCTAAATTCAATCATATTATGGAGTTTGTTAATGGTATGCCCAAAACCCTTTTTAAGTACCGGGATTATGATAATGAATACAACAGGAAATCATTATTCAATTTCGAGCTTTACTTTCCCTCAGCGAATAGACTCAATGATCCCTATGAAGGAGCAATTCCTTTCCGCTATAATCCTGATGAATTGACACAAGAGAACATTTTCTTAAAACAGTACTATGTATGCAAAAATGAAAATCCTGATTGGGATGAAGAGCAAATTCATGAATTTTGTTATAATAACAAAGACAACATCTTTGATCCTGAAAATTTAGAAAAACTTGATGAATTAAACAGGGCAACGGTTATTCGGGATTTTGGCATTCTCTCTTTAACCGATGACCCAATGAACTATCTTATGTGGTCTTATTACGCAAAAAGTCATACCGGCTTTTGCATAGGTTATGATACAGTCCAACTTTTTAATACATCTAAGGCGACCCTTTCACAAGTCGGTTATACTGATAAAATTCCAAAACATTCACTAGATGAAGAAATAGCGGTTTTTCATCAGAAACAATTGTCAACCAAAGGCAAATTTTGGGCGCATGAAAGTGAGTATAGATTAATTCGAATGAAAGGCGCAAACAGCAGCCTAAAGATTGATCCAAAAATTATTTCGCATATCTATTTCGGTTGCAATATGAAAGAAAACATTCGGTTTGAAATAATTGATTTTGCAAAAAAGCATTTAGATCATGCTAATATTTACGAACTTAGTCTTGACCAGTCATTTTTTAAGTTAAATGATTCAAAGATTTTCTGACAATAAGGAAAAACGGTTAAAATAAAAAAGTCTTCATTAATAAATGATTAAAACAACATTTTATGATCAACTCATCTTATTGGCATATAAAGCCTCACACTGAACGTAAGTTGGAAATTCTCTCAAAGTATTTGAATGCCTGGTGCGATATAATTTTTGGACAATATCAAAGGCATCCAGATTGGAAAACATGGCAAACCCCATTTTTTGTTGATTGTTTCTCTGGCCGGGGTATGTATCACAAAGACAACCAATCAGATTCAGTTAAAGGTTCTCCAATTATTGCAATTGAAAAATTTATCGATAAAAAAAATCTACTATTTGAAAAACACAAGCTAGAGATTTATCCCAAATGTCGTTTTGTAGAGTCAAAGGAAGAATACTTTAATGATCTGCAACAATTTATAGAACCATATCGTAGTGAAATTGACATCAAAGTTATCCATGAGGATTTTAACAATGCCATTCGAAATATTGTTAACGAAACAGGCTCATCTCCTACGCTTTTTTTTGTTGACCCGGGAGGAATCAAAGAACTAAAAAAGGAGTCTGTTGAAGCAATTGTGCAAAAGCGAGGAGCAAGAG
>JAQVDG010000459.1 GCA_028698395.1 Weeksellaceae bacterium | reverse complement strand
TTTGGGTTCAAAGCTCATTTCCAAACGTTCAAATCCTTCATTCAGTTTAGTAATTAATTTTTCTTTTGTGAAGTAAATGTAATACCGTGAGAAATAGCTCATTTCATCACTGAAAACAGACCATTTCACCTTTGTTTTTCCTTTATTTTCTTCCTGAAAATCTACTGTCATTCTGGATTCTTCACCTAAATCATTTCCTTTCACCATAAATTCAATATGTTGAGAAGGAGTGGAGTGGCTTATGATTATTTTTCCATATTTTGATTCTGAAAACCAATTATAACCGGCATTTTTTCCTTGATAAGGAGCAAAAAATTCTTTTGCAGCATCCGGAAATTCAGCACTCCAAGGTTCCCATTTTGAAAACTCATTCAGATTATTAAAATTTTCAAACAGTATTTTTGAACTAACATTAAATTCTTTTTCTATACTTACATCTATACTTTTCGGCAAGAAAAATGGGATAATTAAAATCGCTAAAACAATCAAAATCAATAGTTGTGCAACTTTTCTCATAATCAAAAACTTTTAAAAACAAATGTAAAACTAAAATCCGATAAAAAGTCTTTTTTGTTAAGCCTACTTATCTTTTAATAAAACTTTGATAACTCTGTTTTCCAAATTCAATTTCACAATTAAGTTTTTTTATACCTTAGCCACAAATTCAAAATGAATGTCAAAACAAAGGGATAAATTCAATCAGGGACGGCTTCGTTCTTCCAACATCACAGTCGTAATCAGTATTTCATTGGTGCTTTTTCTTGTGGGATTATTTGGTCTAATTCTCGTAAATGCACAGAATTACGCAGATTATATAAAGGAACAATTGAAGTTAGAAGCTTATTTTAATGATGAATACGACCCCAAACAACAAGATAAAGAATTGGCACGCCAACAGGAATATATTGATTCTCTTAAAAAACATGATTTTGTTAAAACAACACAATATATTTCAAAAGAAAGAGCATCCGATATTGCCCGAAATGAGTTAGGAATTGATGATAATGCTGTTTTTGAAGCCAATATTTTTCCGGCTTCGGTTCTCATTACACTTCAATCCGATTATGTTGAACCGGATAAAGTGGACAGTATTAAAAAAATTATAGCTTCCAACCCAATTATTAGCGATGTATTAAACGATGATGAATTGATGACAACCGTTTATAACAATATCGATAAGATTCGATTTTGGCTAATGGTTTTGGCAGGAATTTTTCTGGTTATCGCTATGATTTTAATTAATAATTCCATTCGTTTACGGATTTATGCCAAACGTTTCAGTATCAAAACCATGCAGTTAGTGGGAGCAAGGCGGCGTTTTATCATCAAACCTTTTCTTCTTCAAAGTGCTTTTTTAGGTTTTTTAGGAGCAGTTTTAGCTATTTTGATTTTAGGAGCACTTTGGTATTATTTCGCTGAAGTCATTAATTTACCTTGGTGGCACGATGATTTTTATATTTTAATGGGAATTTTGGTCATAATAGGTGTTTTCATTGCATTAATCAGCACAGGAATTGCAACTTGGAGGTATTTGAGATTACGTTCCGACCAACTTTATTAATCTAAAAATGAATAAAATAATGTCCACAGATACAAAATCCGGATTTCTTTTTACGAAAAAAAACTATATCTTCATGGGAATCGGTTTAGCCGTAATTTTATTAGGTTTTTTCCTGATGATTGGCGCCGATGCCAACACACGTCCTGATGGTGTTCTTGACCGAAATTATTGGAATGAAGATATTTTTTCATGGCGAAGAACCCGATTGGCTCCGTTTGTGATTTTAACCGGTTTTGTAATCGAAATCTATGCTATTTTGTTAAATCCGAATACCTCTAAATAAGAATAATGAATACACTTGAAGCGATTATTATCGCTATAATCGAAGGTTTGACAGAATATTTACCAATTTCTTCCACAGCTCACATGGGATTTATTGCTGCATTGATGGGAATGCCCGAAGGTGAGTTCCTGAAAATGTTTCAAGTTTCCATTCAATTTGGTGCTATTCTGTCTGTTGTAGTTTTGTATTGGAAGAAATTTTTTAATTTTTCAAATTTTAATTTTTATATCAAATTAATCATAGCCGTCATTCCGGCTTTAGTTTTGGGTTATTTATTTGACGATGCCATCGAATCGGTTTTAGGAAATCAGATAGCAATTTCATCTGTTTTGGTAATAGGAGGAGTTATTTTGATTTTTGTAGATAAATGGTTTAAAAACCCAAAAGTTTTAGACGAAAAAGAAATCAGCCCCAAAAAAGCTTTCATTATCGGTTTTTGGCAATGTTTGGCAATGATGCCCGGAACAAGCCGTTCTGCAGCTTCAATTATTGGCGGAATGACACAAGGTTTAAGCCGGAAAGCAGCTGCTGAATTTTCATTTTTTCTTGCAGTTCCAACTATGGCTGCCGTAACGGTTTATTCTGTTTTTATTAAAACTTGGGGAAAAGAAACTGCTAATGAAATGAAAGGGTATGAAATGATTTTACAAGATCAACAGCATATTTTTCTGTTTTTAATTGGAAATTTAATTGCTTTTTTTGTTGCCATGATTGCCATTAAATCTTTCATTGCTTTTTTAACGAAATTTGGATTCAAAGTTTGGGG
>JAQVDG010000458.1 GCA_028698395.1 Weeksellaceae bacterium | reverse complement strand
ATACTACTTCGGAATGTCATGGCTTTTACTGTTTTTTCTTCGTAAATCCCTCCATTGTTAATATAAATTCCATGTGAAATAAAACTCAAAATCAATAAGATGGAAGCAAAAAGTAATAAATAACTTGCCGATTTTTTATTTTTAAAAAGTAAGTAAGAAGTCAATAAGTACAAAAAACCACAAATTAAATTTGCATAAACTATAAACGGAACATAGTTTCCCTCTAATTCCCGTATGCCAAACCAATCAAAAATAATGGAAGTAGTCATGAATAGGGAAACAGCTCCAAAAAGAAGTAAAAACAAACAAATACTGTATTGTATAAATTTCATTATCGTAAATATTTAGTAATTCCCTTGTATTGAACCGGAAAAGTATGTCAAAATTATGAAAATAAAAGATAAATTGCTATTTTATTTCTAAGCTAATCCGTAATGAATAATACCAAACAAAATAAGAGGAAACAAAGAAGCGGATTCAACCCAAAAAGAATAAAAGAAATCTGATTTTTTATCAGTGGTTTTTAACACTAAAAATAAGGAAAATACTAAAGAAATCCACCAGGTTAAAACGATTTGAGAGAATGTTTTGAATTCAAAATAAAAAAATAATCCACTTAAAATCAGACAAATAATCGCTAACAGTTTTGCTTTTTTTAAGCCGATTAACTGCGGAATGGTTTTTAATTCACTTTCATCGGTTTGAGAATCACGAATATCAAACGGAATACAAATACCTGCAACAAACAAAAAAACTGAAACTAACAAATTAGGATAATACACTATTTCATGGTGCACAATTAATAATAAACCAACTGAACTTCCTGTCCAAACAAAAGCAATTAGAAATAATTTCAAAAACGGAATTCCTCGTAAACCTAAGCTCTCAAAGGGAAGTGAATAACAAAAACTTATGAATCCGAGAACAGACAAATAAAGAAAAGTTTTGAGTTCAAAACCACGAAGAAACAAGAAAATTAAGGTTAAAATCAGTCCGAAATAGGTTAAAAAAACTTGTAATTTTTGATTTTCAGGAATTTTCCAATATTGTTTAATTTCTTTTACACGAGTGAAGTTATACACACTTAAAGTACCGAAAAAAGCAATTCCCAATACATAAAAATTGATTTTGTACAAACTGAGTTGAAAAAATGCAAGTAAAGCAGTAAAACAAAATGCTACCCAAATATTGGTCTCAATTAAATACTTTTGAATGAAATTTTTCATCCGAACAAATATAAATTATAATTCTTTTTTTTGAATCAATCTGAGTTTAAATCTTTATTATAAATTTTAATTTGATTGTTTTATTTATTATTAATTGCTATTAATCAGATAATTGATTAGTTTAGTTAGACTAAAAGTTTAATGTTTATATTTTTATCTTTTTTCTTTTGATTTTTCTTTAATCTGACTATTTCACTGTAATTTTGCAGAACAATTTATTTCAACTATGCGACTGTATTTTTGTTTTATTTTGAGTTTTGTATTTTTTCAGGCTTGTACAAAACAACAAACGGTTGCTATTCATTCAAATTCTGTCAATATGAATTCAAATTTTGAGAAAATCACTTTTGGTGGTGGATGCTTTTGGTGTGTAGAAGCAGTTTTCGACCAACTTATTGGTGTAGAAAGTGTACAGTCAGGTTATGCAGGTGGACATACAGTTAATCCGACTTATAGAGAAGTTTGTGAAGGAAATACCGGTCATGCAGAGGTGATTCAAATCGTTTTTAATCCTAAACAAATCACGTTTGATGAATTATTAGAAGTTTTTTGGACGGTTCACAATCCGACAGAACTTAACCGGCAAGGAAACGATGTGGGAGAACAATATCGTTCGATTATTTTATATGAAAATGAAGAACAAAAATTGTTAGCTGAGAAATCCTTACTAAAATTTGAAGCTTCTCAGCTCTACGACGGCACTTTCAAAACTCAAATCGTTCCTTTGGAAGTTTTTTATGAAGCTGAAGCTTATCATCAGGATTATTACGAAAATGACCAATTTCAAAATCCTTATTGTTCCGCTGTAATAAAGCCGAAAGTGGATAAATTCCGTAAGAAATTTTATGCTAAATTAAAGCCGGAATACCGATAGTGTTATGTAAACTGTAAAGTTGTATAATGTATATTGTGTGAAAAATTCAGTATCAATATTTTTAGAATTTAATTTTGGATAGTGTACAATGAACTTAACTAATAGTTTAATTTTTTTCGAGATAAGCCATATAAAAACCGTCATAACCCGTTTGTGAAGGCAATAATTGTTTATCGCGAATCAATTTAAAATCCGGATGATTGACTAAAAATTTCTCAATTTGTAATTGATTTTCAGAAGGTAAAATCGAGCAAGTAGCATAAACCATAGCACCTCCTTTTTTCAACATTTTTGGATAAGTATTCAGTATTTTTTCTTGTTCTTTTTGAATGTTTTCGATGAATTCCGGTGTTAATTTCCATTTTGCATCCGGATTTCTACGCAAAACACCTAAACCACTGCAAGGCGCATCTATCAATAATCGATCAACCGAATTTTCCATTCTTTTGATAGTTTTTCCGGAATCAACTACTTTAGTTTGAATATTTTGAGCACCATTTCGTTTAGCTC
>JAQVDG010000457.1 GCA_028698395.1 Weeksellaceae bacterium | reverse complement strand
ATTAATCAGCGAGAAATTTGAAGAATTTGCTGAACTCCTTGCAAAAAATAATACAGAAGCTCTTGTTGAAGTTATGAAAAATGCAACGGAAGAATTCAACAAACAAATGAGTGAACTGGTAAATAAACTGGTTCAAGAGAACTTCCAGGAGTTAAATAATAGTGTTCAAAAACTAAATGACTGGCAAAAAGAGAACAAGGAAATGATTCAGAGTTTGACTGACCAATTTGTAAAAGTTTCTGAAGAATTTGCCATAACATCAACAGCAATCCAAAAAATAACAGATAACACAAAAGAATTAACTGACGAAAACAGCCATCTTACTAAACTTATTGAAGAACTTCAAAAAGTAATGATAGAAGACACGAAGTATCAAGAGATTGTTGGCAAACTAACAAATACCATTGACACATTGAAAGAGAATACAGATGCTTTCGATGAAACAACAAACAAACTGAATAATTGGGTTAAGAATCAAATGAATTTTAGTGATTCTGTTGCAAAACTACTAACCCGATTGGAAGAAATAGACAAGATTAAAGATATTAACGAAGTATTTTGGAATAATACCAAAAAACAACTGAATGAAGGTGTTCAGGTTGTTGAACAAGCAAGTCGCAGACTTTCAAGTGACTTAGAAAACATTAATGCTGAATTCTATGAACGCTTAAATGACACCTTGCAAAATTTAGACACATTGATTCAAAGAATTATCGCAAATTATAAATAATAAGATATGTCAGAAAAGTCAGATAACAATTGGATTTCGTTCTCAGACATCATGACTGTTTTGATGGTAGTATTTTTATTCATTGCGATATCATACATTTTGGAAGTTCAAAAACGGCAAGCAGAACGAGATGAGATTTTTGAAGAATTCAAAGCGACAAAAGAAGAATTATACAATGAACTTGATAGTGTCTTTAAAGCTGATTTTCAAAGATGGGAAGTAAAATTAGATAAAGACCTATCTATCAAATTCACAAACCCTGATGTTCTTTTTAACTCCGGTCAAACAACTATCAGACCTCTTTTTGCAGAAATCCTAAACAGCTTTCTCCCAAGATATTTCGATGTACTTCTGCAAGATAAATACAAAGACAAAATATCAGAAATCCGAATTGAAGGTCACACCGATATTGTTCCAGCGCCACGATTTGATAGAGACCCGTATATTGGCAATATTTTGCTCTCTCAACAAAGGTCAACAGAAGTTTTAAAATACTTCAGGAATATGGATTACTATTCAACACTTTCAAAAACAGATGAAAGAAATCTTCAATTTTGGTTAACGGCAAATGGGCTGTCATTTGGGCGAACATTAGATAATAACAAAGAACTAACAATTGTAACTGGCAATCCAGCCAATAATGAGTTTTCCAGACGTGTAGAATTTAGGATTATTACAACAAGTGAAAAACTGGTTGACAGAGTTCTTAAAGAAATGGCGAATTAATTATGTTGTACGAGTTTGATATATTGGATAAAAAGATGGATGAATGGGGTTTTCCAAAACTCCAATCAGGTAGTGGATTCAAAATCATTCGTACAGATTTTGAAGAAGCATATAAAGCTGGGAATATTCGTTTTGGTGATGACGGTATTTATTTGGAACATGAAGGAAAGGAATATCGTGGATATATGTTTATTAAAGAGCCATGGATTACACAATACAACAGTTATCCAAAATTTCATTTAACAAGATGTAAAACTATTGATGAGTTCATTCGAAGTGGAAGGTTCAAAATAAGATATGAGTGGTCTAATTCAAACGTCAATGATTTGATTGACAAAACAACAAGACAAATATATAAAGATGAAGTTTTAGGTTATTGCTACAATTGCAAGCAAAAAATCTTCGATGAAATTGAAGACACAGAAGATTTTTTTGAAACACTCGATACAGAAGAGATTGAAGAAACTTCGCATGAAGTAGATATTTTCGGTTATGACAGAAACTGGCAAAAAATAAGCAGAGAGTATAGAAAAAAGATGGATTTTACTTGCGAAGAATGTGGAATTAAAATAGAAAACAGAGCAGACCAACGATTTCTTCACACTCATCATAAAAATGGTGACAAAGCAAATAATAGATTATCAAATTTGCAATGTTTATGTGTTTTATGTCATTCTCATGAAAATGAAAGACATGAAGAAAACTTTGATAAAAATCGAATGCGAAAAGAAATCAAAACATTTGTGACAAAATATAGACAAGAGTTAATTAGTGTAGGAAATATACACTTAAATCAGTTTGATAATGAAAACCCTTAGGATAGGTCAAGCACATTTGCAATTCGCACAAGCCAACGCTGCAACCAAAAATTGCAAAAGAGCTTGTCCTGCCGACCCGATTGAACAAAAACAACGAAACGCCAACAAAGTGTATAAATCATTGGGCAATTGGTAGTTAAATTAAAAATTTATGCAATTAATAAAAAATAGTAGTAAGTTGAAAATGAAGTGCTTTGAATGCCCAACGCTTAATACACAAAACCGTTATGGGCAACCTTAGACGACACCCCAACAGACCAACGAACACAGGACAATGAGCGACTTTAAAATATTTAAAAATTGGCTGACACAAGTTTCCTTTCTGACAGAAAAGGA
>JAQVDG010000456.1 GCA_028698395.1 Weeksellaceae bacterium | reverse complement strand
ATCATCATAGTGTCAAATATTATGGTCAAGTATTTAGTTGTTGTCAGCCCCAATTGTAGGGTCGAATAGTTTATTTATTCTTGGTTGGATTATCCAAATACCAATTGGGAAAAACCAAATCAAAAAGAACTCACCTGCAAAGTCGCTAAATGTTACTGACTTCTGCCACTCAACTGACTTGAGTGATTTTGCATTAAAGTAAAGGCAGTAGAAGATACAAAACATAGAAAATAAATGCAGGGGAATAAACCCTGCAAAAATTGCTAGGTTTAGTTGTCCTCCCAATGAAATATTTGAAAACATGCAGAACATTAATACAGATAGAAATAGCATATAAGCTATAGGGATAAAAAGAAATATCTTAAACCGAGTCAGGTTCATAGTCGCTGTTGTAGGTAGTTTTTTATGAAGGTTTGTCCCAAGTGCATAAAACCACCCGAAGAAAAGTCCGATGAAGTAAATCATCATTATTGGGAACGAAACAATATACATTTTCGGGTTACCACTTGTCAAGCTAGAACTCACTGCATAGACTTGAAAAATAAAAGGAAGTCCGATGAGTAGTCCGAAAAGTTGCCAGTGTTTTAATGTCAGAAGTTTTGCCATTTTATTTTTTGTTTATGGTACATTGTCTGTGTCGGTTGGTCGCCCTAGCATGACCGCTAAAGACCGAGGCTATGGGCATTGGCGGTCTGCGGGAGCATTCGCTGTCGTGAAACGACTAAGGAAATGCGGGCGCAAAGCCTGCTAAATGCACGTCAGCCAGCCAATGAACATAGGCGTGTGTTAGGCGGTCGTAGTTTGTTTTTTCAAAATAATCTAGATTTACTGTTGGTGTTTAATTGTCTGTCTTTCATCTTTACAATTTCGAATAAGTCATGAAAATCTATTGTCAAGTTCGTAATTGAAAAGCGTTCTCCATTCTTCAAATTAATACGAAACATCTTAAATTGTCCCCACGGAACTCTACCCATTGTTCCATCCTTTGTTATTTTGTCAAGAGATTCGACATCTTTTTTATAAATACGGATGTTTTTTCCGTTTTTAAAGAAGTCGAAATAATCATTTTTCGTGTCGTATTTAAGTTCAATTCTAAAGTCGTGCAATAAGTAATATAAATGAATAAGTAAGCCAGGCAATCCAACTAAATTCGCAACACAAAATAACACAATTGTCTGCCAATAATTAAATCCAGTTTTAATTATAATGTAGTCAAGAAAAAGTGTAATAACACCCAATGGGAGTACAAGATAACCACACTTGAAATTTTTGATTATATTTATTTTGTATGTTTTCATATTTGATTATCAACTTTTAAAACTGTATGTTGCAGAATAATAGTCGCAAAGTCTCTGTATTTTTTTATGTTTTCAGTCGTTATAGTTGTCATAGTCGAGTTACAAGTCAATTTTCTTTTTCTTTCCATAAAAATCTGCGAGGAATTGTCCGCAAATCAGACGGTTGAAACTACACAATTTGAGTCGTTTTAAATTCGTCCGTCATGGCACGGAAGCGGTCAGTTCGTCAAAGATTTTATCCTAAATAGCAGAACTGTCTTTTCATTCCTACTATGCCGCCTAACATCTGTGTAAGTGCGACGCTGTCGCACTTATTTCATAATTATGTCAACCTATTTATTATTTATTTAATTGATATTCAGCGATATGTATTTTTAATCAAATTCTATTTTGTCGCACATAGCCAATTTATTAATTAGCTCATTTGTCTAATGGATTTTTGATTGAGTTTCACCCAATCATTACCGCAACGAATGTAGCAATTATTTTTTAATTGGTAACATTTTTTTTGGGAATTTTAAACCGTTTGTAGTGTAAGTTTTGGAGCTTTCGTTGGAGGTGCTTTTTAATAGAGTTCAACACCCAGTTTTACTTCTACGCCATACACGAGTAGCGGGTAATAACTTTCTATATAATGTTGCAAGGCTAAACCTAAGGAAAGATTTAAATTGGTAGATTGACCTACTTTTTGCGTTATACCAATAGACGGATTGTATAACAAAAACTCAGAATATCCCACTTTAAAATCCAGGTAGGGTGTGACGGAACGTTTTTGCATATACCATCGTGCATCAACGAAAACAGGGAAGGTGTAATTTTTATGGTAGAATATAATGCCAGTTCCTGCTCCTAGGTAGAAGTACGAATTGATTCGGCAACCTAGCTCAAACGATATATCGCTCATCTCGCCAACCCCAAAATAGTAAGCGAGCCCCCCTTCAAAATTGACTTGTGCTTTGGCTTTTTCAGGCGCTTGTTTTATCTTTGGGGTCGTTTCTTTGATTTTTTGGGTGGTAACTTCCTGTTTTTTTTGGGTGACAGAACTAGGTTGGGTCGACACGGTATTCACGTTATAATAATCTTCGTCACTTGTGTCTTGACCCAGTACGTTGGCACAGATCAGACTTAGAAATACTAGATAGATAAATCGTAACTTCATGTTAATCCATACGGTGTTTGTAATCGTCGTAACTGTATTCGCGGAGCAGTTCTACGCGGCCGTCGGTGTGGCGCAGTGCTATAGCTGGGTGCGAAATACCGTTAAATTGCGTGGTTTTCACGGTGGTGTAGTGAATCATATCTTCAAAAACCAC
>JAQVDG010000455.1 GCA_028698395.1 Weeksellaceae bacterium | reverse complement strand
AATTTATTTATCATTACAATCCAACAACCGAGTGGCTGTCTACATACAATTCAGGAATTTACTTACCCTATGATGGAGATTTGGAAATAACCAATGCCAGCGGACAAAAAATTGCACCGGGACCTTGTGAAACATTGGTTAGTATAAGAATACCTTGTACCGGAAATTCTGAAACTTGCCCTTGTACAGATGGTAGCGGACAGGTCTTATATGTTACCAGGGAGGTATACATAGAGCTAACTTATGGATATTAGATTAGAATAATTATTATGAAATATTTAATTTTTTCCGTTTTTGTTTTCTTTTTCAGTTGTGCTGGAAATAAATTCAATAAAGCTACTTTAAATAAAGAAATTAGAGAATATGCTTTTTGCTTATGCCTAAATCACGCATTTAGTGATAATGTTTCTAATAGCATTTTAAAAGAGGATATGTCTTTACCTATGTATTTTGATGTGACAAATCATGCGAATGGACAGTTTTTTAAATTAGATAGCCTATCAAAAAAATTCGCATTATCTATTCAACCATCTCAAATACAGGATTATTCAAACAGAAAACCAATTATTGCTAAATGTTTTGAATTTTCTAAATCAAATGAAATAGACTCAATTGTAGAAAACGAATAAGAATTATACCGTCAGCTAACACGGGTGACCGTTGCACGACTCTCTTTTTCACGATAAAATCTTCCAAAAAAGTAAAAAAAACGGTTTGCATAGAAGCGATTTAAGCGAGGCTTATTTTTCAGTTCCGGTATAGAATCTTAAAATCAACGTGGCTCAGAATCGAGTTATTGAAGCTATAAAAGAGTGTTTTTAGAAAAGTGTGTACTTGTCCTTGTTTTAGGGAAATAACTTAAGCTAAAACACCCTAATGGCGCGAATTTGCAACCCCGATAGCGCAGATTTGCAATCCGTGCCTGTAATATCCCTTGACTCGTCCTAAAAAAAGTTTACAGGTTAAAGATTAAACCCGATGGCGCGGATTTGCAATCCGTGCCTGTAATACCCCTACTCTAATCAAAAAGTTTAATCCGAATCTTTCCTCATTCCACTGATAAAAATTTATCTTTGCAACACAAATTTTTCACACAATGAATCCACAATCCACAACCCGAATTCTCATCATCGGTTCCGGCGGTCGTGAACACGCCATCGGATGGAAATTTCAACAAGATGCTCTAAATAATGAATACGAAATTGAATTATTTTTTGCACCCGGAAATGCAGGAACTGCAAAATTGGGTACTAATATTTCATTCAGCACCTTAGAAGAAATCCGGGATTTTGCTGCTTTCAAAAAAATGGATTTAACTTTTGTAGGCCCCGAAGATGAATTATCGCGAGGAATCGTCGATTTATTTAAAGAAGTCGGATTGGAAATTTTCGGTCCTGACCAAAAATCGGCTCAATTGGAAGCCAGTAAGGCTTTTGCAAAAGATTTTATGGCTAAATACGGTGTGAAAACAGCAAAATACAAAACTTTTCAAGGCCCTCTATTGGCTATTGATTATTTGAAAACACAAGAATTTCCTATCGTCGTAAAAGCCAGTGGTTTAGCAGCCGGAAAAGGAGTTGTTATTTGTCAGAATTTCGACGAAGCTAAAAAAGCAGTATTGAGCATTATGGAAGACCGAACTTTTGGAAATGCCGGACAAGAAGTGGTGATTGAGGAGTATTTAGATGGATTTGAGGCTTCTATTTTATCAATTTTCAATGGACAAGAAATTATTCCTTTTATTTCTGCCAAAGACCATAAAAAAATCGGAGAAGGTGAGACCGGATTAAACACGGGCGGAATGGGCGTTTTAGCACCAAATCCCTTGTTCACAGACAAACATTTTTCCACTTTTGAGCGTGATATTTTACAACCGACACTAAACGGACTGTTGGAAGACAATTTGATTTTTTCCGGTATTATTTTCTTTGGGTTAATGATTACTTCAAAAGGTGTTTATTTATTGGAATATAACCTCAGAATGGGCGATCCGGAAACACAAGCCACTTTGCCTTTATTGGAAAATGATTTATTGGATGTCATAAAAAAGTCAAATCGAGGAGAGAATTTTGAATTAAATTTTTCAAACCAACAAGCTTGTTGCGTAGTAATGGTTTCGGGAGGTTATCCGTTAAGTTATGAAAAAGGGTTTGAAATTCGCGGATTGGAAAATGTAAATTGTCCGTATTTCATAGCCGGAGCAAAATTAGTAAATGGAGAAATTCATACTTCCGGCGGACGAGTGGTCAACGTTGTGGGATTAGGAAAAACCATGGAAGAAGCCCGGAAGATTGCTTATGAAAATGTCAAAAAAATACATTTTGATTATGAATATTATCGGAATGATATTGGATTATTATAATTTTTATGTCGATTGAAACCGATATTATGGGAACAAGCATTGTTCCTGTATTTGTTTTTGGAATTATTGGTTTTATTAGTCTTTTGATGTACACATTTAGAGATTAATTTATCGAATAAAAAATTGGAAATTACTAAAAGTATCCATGAAAAAACTTTGGAAATTCACAGTTCGAGCTTTTATTATTTTATTCATTTTACAATTGGTTTATATTGTCACTTTAAAATGGATAAATCCACCGATTACTCTCAC
>JAQVDG010000454.1 GCA_028698395.1 Weeksellaceae bacterium | reverse complement strand
TTTTTTAATATCTCATTTTGTTTGGTTTACTATATTATAATAGCATACATTAACTAGTTAATCTATAAACTTCCCTTTCCATTTACCCTTTGAAGTTTGACAAAATGTCTTATTCATGCTATTATTACATTGTATTCAAATTCGTGCAGAAAGTGCACATTAATAAAGGAGTTAACGGCATCATGAAAAATCCCACCATAACTATCGTGAGTATTTTAATGGTTATTGCTGGTATTGGGCTAATGGTTTTTGCTCAATGTATTGTGAAGGTAGACCACAGCGCAACCTTCTGGAACTATAAGTGGGCATACACTGTGGCTGTCTTCTCCGATGGAAGAGCGAGAACAATTTTCCTTTCTGGAATATTTCTCTCCGCTTTCGGCTACATAGGAATACCCCTGTTATTCAAAGCAAGGAAAAAAACCAAGAAGAGATAAGAAAGGAAAAACTCACATGGACTCTCAATATCAGTCTTATCAGGATTTTCTTCAAAAGGTTTTTGGCAAACGCGACGATCTGCTTCCTCTCCGCCCCAAAGACATCACGATGATCCATGAGATACTCGTGAAAAGACTCACTTCTCGGGAATCCGAAGTCATCCAAATGCGATTCGGGCTTAATGAAGAAGGTAAGAAATATGTTTTCCGAGAAATCGGCGAGAGATTCGATGTCTGCGGGGAAACGATTAGGTATGTCTGCACAAAAGCCATCCGAAAGTTAAGGCATCCACAAAACAGCCGGGAAATCCGATGGCTTTTCCGTGTAACTCTGGAGAGGGATTTCGCAGAGGCTCGAGAAGAACTGGCCAAAGCCCGGCTGGAAAACGATGAATTGAAATACTGGGGTGTTATTGCCAAAGACCTCCGAGCCAAAGCCAATCTCGATACAAGTATCAGCGATCTCAATCTTTCCATTAGATCGTTCAACTGCCTGACGAGAATCGAAGTTACAACGGTAAGAGAACTGGTTAAGCTCAGAGAGGACCAGCTCATGGGCCTTCAGAATTTCGGCGCGAGGTCAATGAAAGAAGTCAAAGACAAACTCGCCCAGCTCGGTCTTCAACTGACTAAGACGATGTAATATCGGCACTTCCCAACGCTTGAAACAAAAGCATCCCCGCGGATGCTTTTTTGTTTATCTTTTTTTGCTTTTAAGTATTATATTAATTACAGTTTTCCTAATTCTATTTCTTGCTTCTCTAGTCCTATAATTGCACTGCTATTAAAGTTTATATTATCTTGGTCGGCTGTTTTAGAGCATTGAACTACCGAATTAATATGATGGCCATCAACACCTTCAAAATCATATGTCCATTCTTTGCTGCCTTCAGTTCCGTTGGATCTAAAACATAGGTTGCCTGGAGCGGTTACTATTGAAACTGAAGCAAAAGATGGAAAATGAATTGAATCCCAGTCTTTAGTACCCTTCTCTATTGATGGAATAATTTTTGTTATCTTTCCATCTTGCCATATCGCATAAACATTCATTGCATTTTTACTTTCACTTAAATCAATGAAATCAATTGTTTTATAATCAGTAGAATAAACCACGCTCTGTGGAGTATATTCGCTATCTTTAAAACCAAACACTTTTTCCAAAGCTCCAGTAACCAAATTTACATTAAAAATCCCATTTTCTAATAATTGAAAATAATCCCATAATTGGCAATTTTCTGGTGTGCCAGTTTTACAAATATCATGCCACTTTATGTAATGGATGAGTATCTTTTTATTTTCCTTATCAAAATTTAGAAACCTTATTTCTTCCATTTCTTGTTTTTCTGTTGCTTTATCGTTGAATGTATAAATTGTTTTTTGATTGTTATCCTTATCTTTTGCGAGTATATAAATTTTAGTTCGTTGCATTGTTCCCGAATGAACTATATCCCCATTCTTAATTGATATGTTCCAGCCAGTTAAATTATTTTCTTCTTCTACTTCACCTATAAATTTAAAACTATTCACGATATCATAGTCTATATTATCTTGAAATGAATTTGTTCCAGGCAACCAAAAAAATGCGGTTTGCCCTGTGTTCCAATTGGCAACCTTTTGCAGCGATGGGTTATATTTCAAGACTATGCCAAAGTTTAAGAAACAACCCTCTCCACCAGAAGCACCATTCTCATCAATGGAAACATTATAAGTGCCCTTTTGATTGCTTTCTTTTTTATCACCCAAAAGACATTCTTTCATATACTGAGATTGAATAAAGTCCAAGAGGTCATTATCATTTTTTATGCCATCCTTAATCACAATTCTCCAGCCCATTTTGCCATATCCCATTCCAACCGTGCCATTATCATTTTCATTAATTTCAAACGGGACTATTTCATTATTTAACATATCAACAACATTTTTAGGCACCTTCATGGAAAAACCTAATTTATAATTGGTGTATAAATCCCAATTATCATCAATTGAAACTCTTGTAGAATTGGCTTTGTCTTTTGTTGTCTGTTCTTGTCCCTGTTCTTCTTGCTCTTGCGTCTTTATACTCTTTATCTGTTTTTTGGTACTAAGACTTTTATAGTAAATTCCTCCAGCAATAATTCCAGTCAAGACGATAACAGTGAGAATGATGATTAGAATTTTTTTGAAAAGTTTTTTGTTCTTCA
>JAQVDG010000034.1 GCA_028698395.1 Weeksellaceae bacterium | reverse complement strand
ATCCGGATTTCCAAAAAGAGCTTGTGCTAATAGGATACGAACTTTGGCTTTATTATCCAAATCACCCATTAAAGTATAGTGTAAATCCGGTTCTACTCCTACATTTGAAAGTAGAGTGGAGGCATTCGCTTCGGCATTCCATCCGTCCATTTCTTCGTATTGAACGCCTAATTCGCCGGCCTTGATACCATCTTCCTCTGAAAAATCCGGTTTGGCGTACAAGGCATCCATTCGTTCTTTGATGTCGTATAAAACTTTATTTCCTCTTAAAACAGTATCTAAAACGGTAAAATCATCATATTTAAAGTGGTTTTGTTCTAGAACCGACATTCTTTTTCCTTTTTCAAGTGAGACTTGACCTGAAGTTGGGTCTAAATCACCCGATAAAATCTTTAGAAAAGTTGATTTTCCGGCACCGTTTGCGCCAATTATTCCGTAACAGTTGCCATTTGTAAATTTTATATTAACTTCGTCGAATAAAATACGTTTGCCAAATTGTAACGATAGATTGGATACTGATAACATATAATTAAGGTATTTATTAAAAATTAATCGGCGCAAAGGTACGGTATTTAAAGATTAAAAGTGCAGAGAGAAGTCAACATAAAAAATAAAAGAGCTCGTTTTGAGTATGAATTGTTGGAAGGTTATGATGCCGGAATTCAATTGTTTGGTACGGAGATTAAGTCCATACGAATGGGGAAAGCAAGCATAACTGAAAGCTTTTGCCAAATAAAGGAGGGCGAATTGTATATTATCAATATGTTTATTGATGAATATGATTGGGGAACTTACTTTAATCACAAGACCAGACGAGATAGAAAGTTATTGTTGAAAAAAAATGAATTAAAAAAATTAGAGAGAAAAACAAAGGAAACCGGTCTGACAATTGTAGCTACTAATCTGTATATCAACGAGAAAGGCTTGGCTAAATTGAAGATTCACTTAGCGAAAGGTAAAAAGTTGTATGACAAACGAGAGACAATTAAGAAAAAAGATTTAAAGAGAGATTTGGAAAGAATCATAAAGAATTCTTAAATTTGCCGACGGATTGTGTTATAACTAAAAAAATAAAACACTAAATATTTGATAATGAAAAAGTTTAATCTATTATTAACCGCTTTGACGGTGTTACTTCTGAGTAGCACTGTTTTAAATGCTCAAAACAAAAGAGACCCTTGGGCAATTATGGTAGGTGCGCACGCAGTTGACTATACCTCGGTGCGTGGTGTAGGGAATGAGTTCTTTAATCACCACAATTACAGTATTGTACCACCATTGTCTAAATTATCAGTTATTCGAAACTTGAATTCTTATTTTGATGTTGATTTAACAGCATCTGTAGGTCAAGTGGACAATGACAGATTACGTATTAACGATGAGTTTTTTATCAATGCTGGATTAGGTTTACGTTTCAAAATTTTGAAAGGTGAATCTTGGTTTGATCCTTACTTACGTATAGGAGCTAACTATAACCGCTACGACTTTACAGTTATAGCCGATGCAGATGGAAATGTTCCTGAAAACTATCCGGTATTTGAAAATCATCAAGGTAGCCCAAAATTGGATGCAAACGGAGATGAAATCGTAGTTGATTATTTAAATGCTCAACCTAAAACTGCGAAAAATCATTTTGCAGTATCGGGAGGTGCCGGTATCAACCTTTGGTTTACTAAAAACTTCGGTTTGAATATTGCTTCTGATTACAATTGGGTTCCTTCAACAAAAACAGACTATTTTGACTTTTTCCAACATACAGTCGGAGTTACTTTCCGTTTTGGAAATAAAGACAGAGACGGTGATGGAATCGAAGATGAATTCGATGATTGTCCTGATACCCCTGGGGTTCCTTCAGACATTCCTGGATGTAACGGATGTCCTGACTCTGACGGAGATGGTTTATGCGATGACTTGGATGAATGTCCTTTCGAAGCAGGGCCAATTGACAACAATGGTTGTCCAATCCCACCGGTAACAGATAGAGACGGTGATGGAATTGATGATGAATTCGATGATTGTCCTGATACTCCTGGTGTAGCTTCTTCTATCCCTGGATGTAACGGATGTCCTGACAGAGATGGCGACGGTGTTTGTGATGATAAAGACGAATGTCCGGATGAATTCGGAACTGTTGAAAACAATGGTTGTCCAGAAACTCCAGACCCATGTACAGATATGCAAGCTATTAAAGATGCATTGAAAAACGTATTATTCGAATACAATTCTGATCAATTAACTGCATCTTCTAAAGTTATTTTAGATAATGTAGCACCATTGTTGACTTCTAAAAATATTAAAAATCCTCACTGGTTAATTGAAGGTCACACTGATAATAAAGGTAGCCAAAATTACAACTTACCATTGTCTGAAAGACGTGCTAATTCTGTAATGGTTTATTTACAAGGTAGAGGAGTTCCTGCTTCTATTATGAAATCTGTAGGATTCGGATTGGCATTACCAATTACAACTAATGATACCGATGACGGTAGAGCAAGAAACAGACGTGTAGAAATTAAATACGCAAATGCTAACTTTGCTCCGGCTGCACTTGAGGTAAATGATGACTGTGCAAACGTTCAAATGAACGACTTAGCAAAAATGATTTATTTCAAAACTGCATCTGCTGATTTAGTTGAAGCTTCTAAACAAAGCTTAGACGTAATTGCTATGTACATGAATGCAACTGAAGGTAATTTTGAAATTCAAGGTCATACGGATGACATAGGTAGCGAAGCTAACAACTTGAAATTGTCTCAAAAACGTGCACAATCTGTAGTAGATTATTTAATCTCTAAAGGTGTGAATGGAAGTAGATTGAAAGCTGTTGGATATGGTGAATCTGCGCCTAAGTATGACAACAAAACAGCTGACGGTAGAGCTCAAAATAGAAGAATTGAAATTGTAAGACAATAATTTCATATTCAAATATTTAAATAGAAAAAGCCATCCTTAAGGGTGGCTTTTTCCATTTTTAGATAAGTCAAGAATGAGTGCGCCATCTGTTTGAGTATTCCAAATTGAAAAGTTTTTAAATTTGAAATGATGCGTACTATAATTTGATCCATCTAAAATAAATAAGGCGGAGGAATCATAAACAGAATTTGTAGGATTAGCATTATCCTGAATCAAGACATAAGTCGCATTTAAATCTTGACTAAAGCATAGATTGTCTAAATTCAAGATTTCTACTTTCTTTATACTTTCATGAGTCGTATAGGATTTTAAGGTATATTGATTAAAAGCAGTACTGTCCTTTAAGTTTTTCATATAGACTGAAAGAAATGGACCTTTTCGGAGACCGATGATAGTGTTTTTATAATGGTGAAAAATAATTAATTCATTTTTTTGACTTAGTTTTTGAGTATGATAAAACCGAGAAAACTGAAATAAAAAAATCAAACAAAGAAAGCTAATTAGCAGTTTAAATTTAGGATGGATTAAAATATAACGCAAAAGAATTAATCCAAGTAGCAATAAAGCAGCCTCAAAAAGTCGGAGATGAAGAGAATCAAACACAAGAAAATCAAAAGAGGAGAGCCAGGCTATATAGGAATTACAAATTTCCATGAAAAGATTAAAAAATTGTACCCAAAGTGGAAAATCCCAATTTACCAAGACAAGAAAAATTGAAACTATTCCACCCGCAATCATGATATAAGAAGCGGAAATCATAACAATATTTCCAAGTAAAAATAAACCTGAAGTCTGATTGAAATAAAAAATTGAAAAGGGTAAAGTCCCGGCTTGTGCTGAGATACAAGTGCCGGTAAAATTATAAAGAGAAGTAAGAATCTTGGATTTACTTCGAGTGTAAATTTGAAATGATTTATGAAAAAAAACAATAAAAAAAACAGCTGAAAAACTTAACTGAAATCCCGGATTAAATAAGAAATTAGGATTGAAAATCAACAAAATAAAGGCTGAAACGGCTAAAGTGTGATAAATGTTTGGCTTGCGATGAATTGCAACTGTAATGTGAAAAACAGCTATCATGAGAGCGGAACGTAATACGGGTGGATAAAAACCAACTAATAAAACATACGTCCAAATTAAGGTAAGTGCAGTAAAGATTCGAATGCTTTTTCCATTTTTTATAAAAACTAATGGATATAATAAGAAATAAAAAATACTGTAAACCATGACAATATGAAGTCCTGAGATAGATAAAATGTGTACGACTCCTGTTTTTCGATAAGAATCTTCTACTTCTTTATCCATTTCTGTTCGGTCGCCCAAAAGCATAGCACCAATCTGGTCAACGGATTGCTTGTCATAACCGGCTTTTACCAATTTATTGTGAATACTTTTTTTTAGCTGTGAACAGAAATATAAAAAACCTTGCCCACTTTTTTCTTTTAAGAGAATAGAATCAGAAAAAAGTGTATAATAAATTTTCTGACGCTTTAAATAGTCTGAGTAATCAAATTGGTGAGGGTTTAGACTTTTTTGAGTAGGATAAATTTTAGATAAAATCCATAATTCATCATTGGTATAGACATCATTGTTTTCTTTTTTTAGATAAAGTAATACATTGGTTTTAGTAGAAGGAAAACTGTCAATCTGTAGAATTTTGGCTTTGTATTTTTTATATTTTTCAGATGAGCGATAAGTTTCTTCAATTTTAAGTTTGATAAGGACTTCTTTTCCTATGAGTGATTCATTTAGAGGTGTGTATTCATTGTATTGTTTCGTATGGAATAGAGAAAATCCGGCAAAAAAAAGAAAAATAATGAAAGAATATGAAATTGTATTTCTTTGAAAGTAGAAAAGTAATAAAAAAACGAGAAACAACAAGGAAAAGACGGTAAACGGAAGAATACCGTTGGGGCTAAAATCAGCGAGTAATATACCGCATATTAGCCCTAATAAAGGTACTATAAACGGCTGAGATTTCATAATCCATGTCTAGTAGAGTCGTAAATATACAAAAAAACGCTTTCATTTGAAAGCGTTTTTTTGTATTATTTGTATTGAATTTATTCTATGGAATCATTACACCCGGATAAGTATTAGGGTTTAGACTTCTTAAAGTAGAGCCAAATTTGGTGTTGATAGCATCAATAAAATAATTAGCCACCACAGCATACCCTTTTGCCGATAAGTGCACACCATCTAAAGAGAAAGCTCCACCACTCACATAGGTTGTGTTGTAAGTTGTTCCGTAATAGGTAATTCCGGTCTCACTACTCAATTCTCTCATTGCTTTAGCTGCATCTACAAGAGCTAAATCATAATCTGCTGCTAATTGTGCAATAACATTGTTATAAGCTTCAGTTGCAGCTAAAACAGCTTGTTTTTCAGTATGTGTTAAAACCCATTGGTTTTCTAATGGATACGTAATACCACTGATAGAAAGAAGAGCAGCTTGTTCTTGAGGAATTCCCATTTGTACTAAGGCTGCTACTCGATTCATATCAATTTGCCCAATTACATTTTGTGAAGTGAAAACCATTAAATCATTTTCTGTAGCTTGGCGAGATTGACCATAAGTAGAACCTAAAAGCATAGCCATCGCAGGATTCATTCCTTGCGCAACTAAAACATTTTGAATTTGAGAGGACAAGTCTGTTAATGAATTATCAGAAATCACAACCGGATTAGCAGCTGTAGGACTGAAAGTTATTTTTCTTTCCGGCACACCTAAATAATCAAAAACAGCATTTAATTGTCCGTATTGTGCATTTAATTGTGGAATCATAGGTCCAAAAGCTGGATTTGAAGGACTTAGTGGATCGTAAGGAACTGTTGTGAAATAAGGAATATCTGTCACACTTGGAATATTTGCGATAGCTCCTTTTGCTCCTCCTTGATTCACTAAAGTTTCCAAAACAGTTTTAATAGATCCGGCTATGACAAGAGGATGTGAAATGTCGTTTCCTCCGTAAGTAGCAGGATTTGTATTCCCGTTAGCCATTTGATTAGTTCCGGAACCTCCACTTGTGGCATAAGAAAGCACATCATTGTTTCCAATCCAAAGTGTGAAGAAAGTAGGTTGTTGCATAACGGCATCAGCTAAAACGGTTGTATTGGGTGAACTTGCAAAACGAGCAAAGTAAGGATTAGCTGTTCCGTTAGCAATTCCGGCTGGATTCCCATAACCCGGAGCTAATAAATGATATGATTTTGCACCCGGTACTCCCATATTGTTGAAAGAACTTCCTTCAGCCATTGTAAATCCACTGGCTGCCGGTGTAGGAACCGGGGACAAAGAACCGTCAATTAATTGTAAAGTTAATTTACCGGCTATTCCAAAGTTAGCAAAACCACCAATTTCATCCGGCATTAAAGGTTGAGTGAAGACACCACCTCCGGACATTCCCATTTTTTGTGCCAACATATTCGGATAGGAATTTTGTTGTGCACTAATGAAAAGAGCATTATCGGTAAAACCTGATGTCAAAGAGTTTCCAATGGCTACATATTTGCTGAAATCAGCATCTCCAGAAGTAGCCGTAAAGTCTTCAATCGGATTGTCAAAATCGTTATTACAACTAGCAAATACGATTAAAGAACTTACAATAAATATTTTTGATAATTTTTTCATTTTCTAATTAATTAAAGTTATAAGAAACACCTAAACCAAATGAAATTGCATTTACTTTAATATCTCCGGCAAAACCACTTTCAATATTGTTTACACTTCGTTCTACTCCCATATTATATTGTCCGAAAGCATCAACATTCAAATTTCCAAAATTTAATCCAAATCCACCGTTGATTGCATGTCGGGTAATGTCCGGAGTTTCAGGAGACCAATGTTCTGCTGTAGCTACATGCTCGTCGAAATAGTAACCTAAACGAACAGCTAATAAATTGGTTGCTTGGTATTCAGCTCCAAATTTCCAAACGGCACGATCCAAAAAGTTTTTAGTTGCTTTTGAATTGTAGCTTTCCCAAGTATCAGTATTATCCAAACGAATGTCTAAACTTCTGTAACGACTCCAGCCATGAACAGAAACCTCTCCTGCTAAAAGTAATTTAGGAGTAGCTTGGTAAGAAACCCCTGCTATAAACTCAGAAACAAGTGGTAACATTGCATTGAATTGGTCAGTGTTAAACGGCATAGTGTTCGATAAAGCCACCGGAACATTAGTCCAGGTTACTTTTCCATAATTGGCACGCATGTCAATCGGAGAACGGTAAGCTAATCCGATATTTACTCTTTCACTCGGACGGAAATAAGCACCAACATTAAATCCTAAACCATGAGCATCAGTGTCTTCTATTTCTAAACCAATGTCATTTCCGGCTACAGAAGTAACTCTTTTTAATGTAACACCACCATGTGCATAGATAAACCCGGCTCCTACACTAAACCATTCGTTGAATTTTACGGCTAATGTAGGTTGAATGAAGAAAGATTTCATTTCGATTTCGGTAATATTTGCTTTTCCTGCCCAATCTTCCGGCCATGTAACAGTACTTCCGAAAGGAGTCGTCAAACTTACTCCAATAGTAATGTCTTCAAAAGGACGATAAGAAGCAGCAAAATAAATCGGAGTTCCAAGCGGGCTATCCGTTTCAGCTGATTCTAACGTACTTGGATTTTGCCATTTTACTTTATTCATAACCCCAAATCCCCCTGCAGCAATACTTATCTTACTGTCAATGAATGCAAGACCTGCCGGATTAAAAAATGCAACGCTTGCGTCGCGTGCGTGCATCACGCTGGTAAGTCCCATAGATGCTTGTCTAACTCCCTGTAAAGAAACGCGGTAGCCACCTGCAAAAGCAGAAATACCCATCCCTAACATAAGAGCAGCTAAATAAATTTTTTTCATATACTCTTTCAATTTAAAACGTTAATGAATTACTAACAAATGTAACAAAAAATTCATAGAATCATTATGCTTACATAATAATTTGTAATCAAATGAAACAAATATAAACAATTCAAATTTATTATTCAGTTTATTTTTATTATATATTTTTGTTCTGATAATTTTTAACTGGATTTAGTTTTTAAAGTAAAAACGACTTATAAAATTAAAATTTCATTTCCGGAATTTCTCCATCTATGACTAAATCACCTTCGGTTGCAGCTTGAATTTGTTCTACACTTACTCCCGGAGCACGTTCTGTTAAATGAAATTTCCCGTCTTTAATTTCCATCACACATAAATCCGTAACGACTTTTTTAACACAATTTACTCCGGTTAACGGAAGGCTGCATTCTTTTAAAAGTTTCGATTCTCCTGCTTTATTGGTATGCATCATGGCAACAATAATATTTTCTGCTGCTGCTACTAAATCCATAGCTCCTCCCATTCCTTTTACCATTTTTCCGGGAATTTTCCAGTTGGCAATATCTCCATTTTGAGAAACTTCCATTGCGCCTAAAACCGTTAAATTCACATGTTTTCCGCGAATCATCCCAAAACTCATGGCAGAATCAAAAAAAGCAGCTCCAGGCATGGCGGTAATGGTTTGTTTTCCGGCATTAATTAAATCAGCATCTTCTTCTCCTTCGTAAGGAAAGGGACCCATTCCTAAAATGCCGTTTTCACTTTGGAATTCAACCTCAATTCCTTTGGGTATATAATTAGCTACTAAAGTCGGAATTCCGATTCCGAGATTTACGTAGTATTTATCTTTTAATTCTCTAGCTATTCGTTGCGCTATTTGTTCTTTTGTTAACATAATTTCAATTTGAAAATTTATAAAAATTTAAACTATCGTTGTCTTACTGTTCTTTGTTCGATTCGTTTTTCGTATTTTTCTCCTTGAAAAATTCGTTGTACAAATATTCCCGGAATATGAATTTGATTTGGGTCTAATTCTCCTGCCGGAACCAATTCCTCCACTTCAGCTACTGTGATTTTCCCGGCTCCCGTCATGGGAGCATTAAAGTTTCTTGCTGTTCCTTTGAAAATCAGATTTCCGGCTGTATCACCCTTCCAAGCTTTTACAAAAGAGAAATCAGCTTTGTATGCCATTTCCAATAAATACGGTTTCCCGTCAAATTCCCGAACTTCTTTGCCTTCTGCTACTTCGGTTCCAACTCCGGCTTTTACCCAAACTGCCGGAAATCCATGTTGTGCTGCACGGCATTTTTCGGCTAAAGTTCCTTGTGGTGTTAATTCTACTTCCATTTCACCGCTCAACATTTGACGTTCAAATTCGGCGTTTTCACCTACATAAGAAGCAATCATTTTTTTGATTTGTTTTTTCTTTAATAATAAGCCCAAACCAAAATCATCCACTCCGGCATTGTTAGAAATGCAAGTAATGCCTTGAATGTTCATTTTTACCAATTCGGAAATAATGTTTTCAGGAATTCCGCAAAGTCCGAATCCACCTACAATGAACGTCATACCGTCAGCAACTCCTTCTAATGCTTGTTGCACGGTATCTACTTTTTTATTAATCATTTGTTTTGAATTTGTTTGCCGATAAAATTACAAAATAATTTTGTCGAAAAATGTATTTTTGTAGGAATTAAAACTATTTAAATGAGAATTCTGTCAGAAGAACTTGAAGATTATTTGGAAAAACATACGACTCCTCAATCGGATTTATTGAAACGTTTGGAAAAAGAAACTTTTCAAAAAACAACTCAACCTCAGATGCTGTCGGGCAATTATCAAGGACGATTTTTAAGTTTGATTTCTAAATTGATTCAACCTAAAAACATTCTTGAAATCGGGACTTTTACTGGTTATTCGACTTTGTGTCTTGCTGAAGGCTTGGCTAAAGACGGGAAAATTATAACCATCGATCGAAATGAAGAATTGATGTATCTACCTAAAAAACATTTTATTGAGTCAGAATTTTCAAAGCAAATTGAAGTCAGAATTGGAAATGCTTTGGACGTTTTGGAAGAATTAAATGAAGCTTTTGATTTGGTTTTTATTGATGCCGATAAATCAAATTACATTCATTATTATGAAAAAGCTTTAGAGAAAATGAATTCCGGAGCAGTGATTTTGGCAGATAATGTACTTTGGTACGGAAAAGTTTTAAGAGAAGCAAAAGCTAATGATAAAGATACTTTGGAACTAAAAGCGTTTAATGAAATGGTGAAAAATGATAATAGAGTGGAAGTAGTGGTTTTGCCGATTCGGGATGGAATTAGTTTGATACGAAAAAAATAGAATATTAACTTTGTTTTTCTTTGTCGTACTTTTCTGCGAACTTTGACACAAATAAATTTTTAAGAAAATGAAGCAATATTTGGATTTGGCACGCCACGTTATGGAAAATGGCACAATGAAAGAAGACCGGACGGGAACCGGGACAAAAAGTGTGTTTGGTTATCAAATGCGGTTTGATATGCAGGAAGGTTTTCCTATGGTAACAACTAAAAAGCTTCATTTAAAATCAATTATTCATGAACTTTTGTGGTTTTTAAAAGGAGATACAAATATCAAATATCTACAAGAAAACGGAGTTCGGATTTGGAACGAATGGGCCGATGAAAACGGAAATTTAGGACCGGTTTATGGGCATCAATGGAGAAGTTGGAGTAAACCCAACGGGGAAATTATTGACCAGATTAAATTAACAATTAACCAAATTAAAAACAATCCGGATTCAAGAAGAATCATTGTTTCTGCTTGGAATGTGGGTGAATTGGAGCAAATGGCATTAGCACCTTGTCATGCTTTTTTTCAATTTTATGTAGCCGATGGAAAGCTTTCTTTACAATTGTATCAAAGAAGTGCGGATGTTTTTTTAGGCGTTCCGTTTAATATTGCTTCTTACGCACTTTTGTTAAAAATGATGGCTCAGGTTTGTGGTTTGAAAGAAGGAGAATTTGTGCATACTTTTGGAGATGCACATATTTATACGAATCATTTTGAGCAAATTAAACTGCAATTAAGTCGAGAGCCGAAACCTTTACCTGTTATGCAATTAAATCCGGATGTGACAGATGTTTTTGATTTTGTTTACGAAGATTTTTTATTGAAAAATTATGAATCTCATCCGCACATCAAAGGAGAAGTAGCGATTTAAGCTTGAATATAATCAAGTAAATCTCCATCCGGAAAAGTGAATTGTTTTCCTGAAATCATATTTTTTAAGGTGATTTTTTGATTTTTTAATTCATCTTCACCTAAAAGAATAACATATTTAGCCGCTCTTTTGTCGGCATATTGCATTTGTTTTTTCATTTTAGCAACCTCAGGATAA
>JAQVDG010000453.1 GCA_028698395.1 Weeksellaceae bacterium | reverse complement strand
AATCGGTTTTGAGAAAACAAGCTAAATTTCATTTATTGTTCACGGCTTTATGTGTTGACAAAATGTAGAGTTACTATAACAAACTATTTCAATGCTAATTCTATCAATATTTCTTTGATGTTTAAGTGTTTTGCGTCTTGAATTTTCTTTGCGTGCTCAGCCACTAAATCTATCCAATCAAATAATTTGGTTTTGTCTGTCGTTTTGGTTTACCAATATTCCGAAAGTTCAAAAGCTGATGTTTGCATAATGCTTTCAACGATGTTTGGTACATTGTCAAACAGGTTTAAAAATATTCTTGGAACTTTTTGATAAACTTTTTTGCCAATTACATAATCGCTTTTTCCGCCTGCTGTAAACAAATCACGAACGTTAGGGCAAACAACCGCTTCACGGGTTACTAACCAAATAGCTAATCTTCCAAATTTGTCGCTACTGTTTCCAAAAAGTTCAGGAAAATAAGCCATTGCACGGTTTTTCAATTCCTTTTTTTCTTTTAAGGTAAGGTTGTTCCAAATTCTGATAACGATATTGCTTGCTTTGCTTGTGCTGCCGGCATCCATCCACCAAAGCTCTTCGCCTGGTTTTAGTTTGCTTTTGTAATAATCAACAATTGGTCTTATAGGATTTTCCTTTTTTCGTAATGTGTCGTAAGGCATTTTGATTTTGTCAAAAATAGTTTTGCCTTGCTCCAAATTCATATCAATCAAATAGCGTGGTGAATGTGTTACCACAACTTCCGACAAGACCTCTTCATAAGGACGACAACGAAATTCTATCGGACTTGCCAATTTTGCAAACAACATAAAAATTCGCTCCACATCATCAACTCTTGTGCTTTCCAAAACACTATTACCTGTAGTTTCCCAATGGTTTTGAGTGGTGGTTTTTACTTCGATGCCGTAATATTTCTTTGCGACAATATCAGGAAACTTTTGTCCGCCAATCAATTCAATAGAATTTTCAAATGGTGTTCCGACCGCCAAATCTGTCATTACATCTCTTACATACGGCTCAAGATTTCTGCCTATAAGTGTTGCTACTTTCTTAGATGTTTTTTGGGCGTGAACATTCAACTCATCAATTGTTGAGCCAAGCAATGTATCAAATTCGCTTCTGTTTGGGTCTGAATTAACTGAAATTATCATCTTTATTTTTTGAAATATAAGTCCCAAACTTCTTCAATTCTCTTAGCTAAATTGTAAGCCAAAAGTGGTGGAACTGCGTTACCAATTATTTTATATGCTTGTGATGGACTAACCAAAAACGAACCTTTTCTCCCGTTTTTATTTTCAATTACGAAATCATAGTCGGGGGGAAAAGTCTGTATTAAAGCACATTCTCTTACTGTTAACCTTCTTTCTTTTAAACCTTTTTTAAGTTCACTTTTAATTAGACCTCCATTTTCTTTTGAAAGTCGTCTAAACTCAATATTCCCGTGATGTTCGGAACGAATTGTAGGCGAAATACTATTCAATTTTATTTCAGTTTGCCCTTGACAATGTTTACCCATAAATTTTGCTTTTGAGTAAAATCTTTGGGATAAATCCTCTGAATTTTCGGGTTCTTCTAAATGTTTAAAAACATCTTTAAGTTGTACAAAATGCTTTAAATCATCGCCTTCGACTGTGTAAGAATGTGTAGGTTTTGGGTAAGGATTGTATTTTTCTGAAATCGTCTCTTTTTCTAATTCAGCTAAAGCTGATTTTTTTAAAGCTGATTTTTTTATACCGATAAAAATCACTCTTTCTCTTGATTGCGGAACGCCAAAATCTGCCGAATGTAAAACTTGTGGGTCAAGAACGATATAACCGTTTCCGTTGGCGGATGAAAAGTCGTTTTGAATAATTGACTTAACATCTCCAAGGTTTACCAGTCCTTTTACATTTTCTGCAATGAATATTTTAGGTTGAGTAATGTCAATGACTTCTTTCATCCACATATACAACTGACCTCTAGTCTCTATAGATGCTGTTTTTTCATCTATAAATTCCCCTTTGTGATTTTTGTGCGAGTTGAAACCTTTGCGTTTTCCTGCAATGCTAAAGTCTTGACAAGGAAATCCGCCTGTAACAACATCTATATCTTCTGGAAAAACATTTACACCTTCCCGATACATTTTTACGAGGTCAACAATACTTTCTTTAAAAAAATCTTCCGCATTGTGTCCTCTTTTAGAAAAATAGTTGACCCAAGCATTTCTAGCATCTTTCAAAATGTCGTTTGCAAATACGGTTTTAAATTTCGTCTGTTTGAGTTGCACGAAACCGTTTTTTAATTTATTGTCAATGAAATGGGGAGTTAAATTCTCGTTTATTGATTGTTCTAAAACTGAAAACCCACCTTCAAATCCTAAATCCATACCACCACATCCCGAAAAAAGAGAAAGTACATTTAAAGTTTCTTTTTCCTCTTCTTTGATTGTTCTTCTTGATGTTTTCGGATAGTACAAAATGTCTAACTGAGGCTCTTGAACTACGCTGATTTCTGCTTCCATTGTTTCCGTTCGCATAGTTTAGTTTTTTACAAGGTTAGACTTTAAATATTTTACCTTTTGTTCAGCAACTTTCAAAACTTTGCTAGCACAATCTTCATTAGCTATTTCATAAGCGATTTTTTCGC
>JAQVDG010000452.1 GCA_028698395.1 Weeksellaceae bacterium | reverse complement strand
CCGACATCGCCTTCGGCTCGTCGGGAGAACGGACGGAGGATTACATCCTGCATTCTACTCCTCGCCTAACGGCGACATCGTAGAACACAGGATTTGCGAGATTACAAGGGATAGTGGATACCCCCCCCCCGCAACCTCGCAAATCCTCCGTCCGTTGGCAGTAATGCTAGACAGACAAAGTAGGTTCAAAATATAAAACATAAAGAATGACAACAATCTCATTTATAAACATGAAAGGCGGTGTTGGTAAGACAACGTCAGTAGTAGAAATTGCTACTCTTCTTGCTACAGAGCATGACAAGAAAGTTCTCGTAATTGACCTTGACCCACAAACTAACGCTACTCTTTCGTTTATAACATTAGACGAATGGGAACAGCTAAAGGACAATGCTACAATAGCTGATGTTCTTGGGATGAATAGGGGTGCATCATCAAGGGATGATGATTTTGATATAAGAGATGCTATAATCGAGAACGCTGGGGGAATTGAAAACTTAGATTTAATTCCATCTCACTTAGAACTGACATTTCTTGACTTAGATTTAGTTTCTGTACCTGCAAGAGAAAGCGTCTTAAAAAATCAATTCGAGAAAGCAGAGTTAGACTATGACTATGTTTTAATTGATTGCCCACCAAACTTAACACTAGCACCTCAAAACGCATTAATAATAAGCGACTATATTATTGTTCCTGTAACGCCTGAAATATTTCCAGCTATCGGGTTGCCACTACTTGTTAATCGAGTGAATAAATGGAAGCGTAGTTTCAGAGACTGTAATGTAGAGTTTTTAGGGTTAGTTTTCACTAAAGTTGATGGTAGATACACTACACACGCTCAGCAAATGGATGCTCTCAGAAGGAAAAATATCATTCCTAGTTTTTCAACTATAATTAAACAAAACGCTGACATTGGGAAAGCAGTTGCAGACAGTAAACCTGCAACTATTGTATATCCGCATTGTGTAGGAGTTGAATCATACCGAAATTTAGTGAAAGAAATAATTCGTAAAATTGAATCGTAATGGAGAATAATACATTAAATAAATTAGAAGAAGCTCTTAAAGAGCTGAATATATATGAAAAGAAGGGGCTAGACACATCTTCTCTTAAAATATTCATCAAGAATCTGAAAGAGTTTCTTAAAGTCAATGAACAACCAACATTGTTCAAAGGAGAATTAAGTTTTGAAGAAAAACTATCAATAATCAAGACATTCTTGGAAGATAAAAAAGCTTTTCCGACAATTAAAGATGTTATAGACTTTGCTAATGGCAGATTAAACCTTGAATTCAAAGACCAAAAAGAATCAAGGGATATTACTATTTCAAGAATTATTGGGCGGATAAACTCAAAACCTGAACTAAAAGAAACTTTGAAAAAGGCAGTAATTTCCATTCATAACGAAATGGTTCATACTCCGCAAACAAAAAAATCAAAAAAACAAATCATAACTACTGAAACATTCAGTAAGTGGGCTGACATAATCAAAAACATATAGATATGGACACCTTAATTTTATCAAATGCAAAGCGTGACATACCTCTATACTTGCAAGAGTTTATATCGTTTTGGGAAGCTACCAATGCCCATTATAGTGAGCCTGACTTGACAAATTGTTATGCGAACACTTTAATATTCAAGAATTGGCAGATTTCACTCAATCATTTGGGAATACAAAACCTTGATTCAATTTTAATCGAAATTCACGAAGACGTAAATTCTTCCTTCTATTTAGCAATGTTTGGACAATATCGCTCTTCTCATATGCATTTAAGAAGCGTTATTGAGTTATCCCTTCAATTGCTTTACTTCTTTCAGCATGAAGTAGAATTTTCGCAATGGCGAAATGCAGAATTTAGAATTAAACATGAAGAATTAACTACTTACCTTAAGAAACATCCCAATTTTATAGGCACTAGTGCAATTGCCTTAATTGATGAGATTACAAGAAATTGGAAATTGTTTTCTAAATACATTCACGCTGAAGCCCCATCATATTTTCAAACCACTCTGCAATCCTCCCAGACAAATCAAATTTCTATACCAGACTTTAATATTTGGAAATCAAATTTTCTAAAAACCGGCTACCAACTAAACAAACTATTTTTATTATTTTTCAAAGCAAACCTTAACTTGTTTCCAACCCAAAGTCGAGACATTTTGACTAGAAACATGAAGACAGCAGATTTAAATGAGCTTGGATTTTCAACGACATAAGAAAAGAAGCACTACTGCCAACACGGGTTTTGCGTCAGGCGGGGTGACGTGCAAACTTGGAGCTTTGTGCTTCTATTCAAGTTCAGTGCTGGTTGACAGTTTTGTGCTCCGAAACGTAAGCATTCGGTGATGCCCGTATTTGATTCTATGATTTTCTGGTCTACAAAAGTGGACTTTCAAAAACCTCCAAAACATTCGGAGTTGATGTGGAATTTTCAGGAGTTTCTCCTGGAGTAGTTACCCGGGAGCAATTCGGAGAGATCCTTGTTGTAGTCTTCGTCATAGATACTGTTCCAAAAAGTGTGTCTGTACCTGTAAAAAAAGAACATAGTCTAAAAACTTTATTAGTTTTGCAAATAACCATAACAAACAATAAAATTCAAAGACTATGTTACTATCAAAGGAACAGC
>JAQVDG010000033.1 GCA_028698395.1 Weeksellaceae bacterium | reverse complement strand
ACCGTTTTTACAAGCTGCAACACAAGCTCCACAACCAATACAAGTCGCTACATCAAAAGCATCGTCTGCATCTTGTTTATTGACCGGAATACTGTTTGCATCCACGGTATTTCCTGATGTTCCAACTGAAACATAACCTCCGGCTTGTTGAATTCTGTCAAAAGAAGAGCGATCTACAACCAAATCTTTAATAACCGGAAAAGCTACTGACCTCCAAGGTTCAATGTAAATAGTATCACCATCATCAAACATTCGCATGTGCAATTGACAAGTCGTAATTCCGGTATCCGGACCGTGAGGACGACCGTTGATATATAAAGAACACATTCCGCAAATTCCTTCACGACAATCATGATCAAAGGCGACCGGATCTTTACGTTCTTCGATTAATTGTTCATTTAACTGATCTAACATTTCCAAAAAAGAACTGTCAGTAGAAACATTGTCCAATTTATATGTTTCCATTTGTCCTCTGGCTTTGGAGTCTTTTTGTCTCCAAATTTTCAAAGTAACATTTATATTTTTTGATGCCATAATCTTAGGTTTTTGACTTTAGATTTTTAAATTTTAATTCAAAATCTAATTATTTATAACTTCTTTGTTTTAATTCGATGAATTCAAATTTCAACTCTTCTTTATGCATTACTTCCTGTGTAATGTCTTCTCCTTTGTATTCCCAAGCGGCAACAAAAGCAAAATTCTCATCATCACGAAGTGCTTCTCCCTCTTCCGTTTGATATTCTTCACGGAAGTGTCCACCACAAGATTCTTTTCTTTGTAGTGCATCCATCGCCATCAATTGTCCTAACTCTAAAAAGTCAGCAACCCGGGCAGCTTTTTCTAATTCAGGATTGAACTCTTCCGCATCACCCGGAACATAAACATCTCTGAAAAATTCTTCTCTTAATGCTTTAATTTCTCCGATTGCTTCCTCCAATCCTTTTGCATTACGAGCCATTCCTACTTTGTTCCACATAATATGACCCAAACGCTTATGAAAACTATCTACCGAATGAGTTCCTTTATTATTAATCAATCGGTTTATTTTATCTCTTACTGCTTTTTCTGCTTCTTCAAATTCCGGTGTATTGGTCGGAATAGCTCCGGTTCGAATATCGTCTGCTAAATAATCGGCAATCGTATAAGGTAATACAAAATAACCATCTGCTAAACCTTGCATCAATGCAGATGCTCCCAAACGATTGGCTCCATGATCAGAAAAATTCGCTTCCCCTAACACATAACAACCCGGAATGGTACTCATCAAATTGTAATCTACCCAAACTCCACCCATTGTATAATGAACTGCCGGATAAATTTTCATCGGAGTTTCATAAGGATTTTCATCGGTGATTTTTTGATACATTTGGAATAAGTTTCCGTATTTGTCTTCAATCCACTTTTTACCTAAATCTTCAATTTCAGCATCCGTAGGATTGTGATTTCCTTGTGCAAAAGCAGTTTCTCTTCCTTTCTTTTTAATTTCAGTTGAGAAATCCAAGAAAACGCCTTCTTTAGTATCGTTATTTTCAATTCCAAATCCGGCATCACAACGTTCTTTTGCTCCACGGGAAGCTACGTCTCGAGGTACTAAATTCCCAAATGCAGGGTATCTTCTTTCTAAATAATAATCGCGGTCTTCTTCCGGAATATCACGTGCTTTTAATCTCCCTTCACGAACTGCCACAGCATCTTCTTTCTTTTTTGGTACCCAGATTCGACCGGAATTACGCAAAGATTCTGACATCAAAGTTAATTTTGACTGATTGGAACCATGAACCGGAATACAAGTCGGGTGAATCTGAACATAACAAGGATTGGCAAAATAAGCTCCTTTTTTATGAATTTTCCAAGCGGCTGTTACATTGGAACCCATTGCATTGGTTGATAAGAAATAAACATTCCCATAACCTCCTGAGGCAATTACAACAGCATGAGCCGAATGTCTTTCAATTTCGCCGGTGATTAAATTTCGAGCAATAATTCCTCTTGCCTTTCCATCTACTACAACCAAATCCAACATTTCGTGACGATTAAACATTTGAATTCTTCCCAAACCAATTTGGCGATTCATAGCAGAATATGCTCCTAATAACAATTGCTGTCCGGTTTGCCCTTTCGCATAAATAGTACGACTTACTTGTACTCCTCCAAAAGAACGATTATCCAAATATCCGCCATAATCCCGGGCAAATGGAACTCCTTGTGCCACACATTGGTCAATAATATTAGCCGATTCTTCTGCTAATCGGTGAACATTAGCTTCACGAGAACGATAATCTCCTCCTTTTACTGTATCATAAAACAATCGGTACACCGAGTCATTATCTCCTTTGTAATTTTTAGCAGCGTTAATCCCTCCTTGTGCAGCAATTGAGTGTGCACGACGAGGTGAATCTTGGTAACAGAAAGCTTTGACTCTATACCCCATTTCTGCTAAAGTTGCAGCTGCAGAACCTCCTGCCAAACCGGTTCCTACCACTATAATTTCAATTCTGTCGCGGTTATTCGGAGAAACCATCCGCAAATCGGCTTTCCAATTGCTCCATTTTTCAGAAATATGTCCTTTTGGTATTTTTGAATTTAATTTACTCATTATAAGATAGTTTTTAAGTAATTGATAATAGCAATCAGCATAAATCCAACCGGAATTACGATTGCGAAAATTTTTCCAAATGATTTAATGAACGGTGTATATTTTCGGTGATTAGCTCCCACAGATTGAAATGCTGACTGGAATCCGTGCAATAAATGCAACATCAATAAAAAGAAAGCAAATACATACACACCTACCCGAACCGGATTGGAAAATCGGTGTAGCAATTCATCATAGTAACGATTAGGATCTTCCGGCAAAGCCTCTACATATTTGTGGTTGATTTCAGGCCACCAAAAATCTACCAAGTGCAATACCAAAAATGCCAAAATCACTCCTCCACTCAAAATCATGTTTCGGGATGCCCAAGATGAATTGGCAGATGGATTGGTTTTTGCATACTTTACAGGGCGTGCTTTTTTGTTTTGGCTCTCTAAAATCACTCCCATCACAAAATGATAAACAACCCCCAAAATCAAAATGGGCTGCATAACATATTGAATAAAAGGATTGTATCCTAAAAATTGAGATACAGAATTAAACGCTTCCGCACTGACCAGCGACATTAAATTGGAAACAAAGTGCATTAAAAGAAATACCAGCAAGAAAATAGCCGATAATGCCATTGTAAATTTTCTTCCAATGGAAGAATGAAATAAAGATTCTTGTGCCATAAAGCTGAAATATTGTTATTGAATGGAAACAAATTTAAAAAAGTTAAAATGCTTTAACAATGAAAAACGTCAATCTGTACCTTTTCTTGGTTTAGTTTAGAACCATTCTTGATAGTCATACATTCTAAGTAATTGAATCAAAATCAATTATTACTTTTTGACTTCTTTATTTTTAAACCATTTTTAGAAGAAATTTTTACTGTTATTTATCATAAATAATCGTTAGATATAAAATATACTTTATTTTTTAGTTAAAAAAGATTCATATAGTAAATAAAAAAAGAGTCAACTTATAAAGTTAACTCTCTGTTTATTAATTTAATAAGTGACAAAAACTTACTTATTTACAAAATGATTTATAAATTTTCAATAATCATAGCAGAAGCACCGCCTCCGCCATTACAAATTCCTGCTCCTCCTATTTTTCCACCGTTTTGTTTCAAAACATTAATTAAGGTAACTAAAATTCTTGAACCCGAATTCCCAAGCGGATGACCTAAGGAAACAGCCCCTCCGTTCACATTTACTTTTTCAGGATTCAATCCTAAGATTTTAGTATTTACAATTCCTACTACGGAAAAAGCTTCATTAAATTCCCAAAAATCAACATTAGAAGTTTGTAATCCTGCTTTTCCCAATGCAATTGGAACTGCTTTTGCCGGAGCTGTTGTAAACCATTCTGGTTCATGTGAAGCATCACCATAAGAAAGAATTTTAGCTAAAGGTTTTACTCCTAATTCTTCTGCTTTTTCTTTTGACATCAAAACCAAAGCAGAAGCACCATCGTTCAAAGTAGAAGCATTTGCTGCAGTTACAGTTCCATCTTTTGTAAATGCCGGGCGTAGTTCAGGGATTTTAGAGAAATTTACATTTTTATATTCTTCATCTTCACTAAAAAGAATCGGTTCACCTCTTCTCTGCGGAATTTCTACCGGAACAATTTCATCCGCAAATTTCCCTTCTTTCCAAGCATTGGAAGAACGTGTATAAGATTCCATAGCAAAAGCATCTTGATCCTCTCTCGTGATACCGTGTTTTTCCGCTGTTTTATCACCCGAAATCCCCATTGCTTCTTTATTATAGGCATCTTGAAGTCCATCATTAAAAATTCCATCAATTAATTGTGTATTTCCAAATTTATTTCCGGAACGGGTTGTCATACTGTAAAAAGGAGTTTGTGACATACTTTCCATACCACCGGCAACTACAATATCCGCATCACCACATTTAATAGTTTGAGCTGCTAACATTACTGCTTTCATTCCTGAAGCACATACTTTATTGACTGTTGTACACGGAACCGTATTTGGAATTCCGGCCCCTAAAGCAGCTTGACGAGCAGGTGCTTGTCCAACTCCCGCTTGTAATACATTTCCCATAAAAACTTCCTGAACCAGCGAAGAGTCTAAATTAATTTTATTTAAAGCTCCTTTTATAGCCGTTGATCCTAATTTAACAGCCGGAACGGAAGATAATCCGCCTAAAAAAGACCCAATTGGTGTTCTAACAGCTGAAACAATAACAACTTCTTTCATTCTCTTTATTTTAAATTATTTTAAATTTTATTTTCGGATGGCTAATTTAAGAATTTCTGAACGATTCAAGCTGTTTATTTTTTTAAAATCCAAAATTCTTTTGATTTTAAAGTTCTTCTACTTTAAAAAATAAAAAGTTTCGGCTGAGAATATGAAAATATATTTAGATTTGCGGAATGGAAGTAAAAGGAAAGCTAATTATAATTGGCGGCGCAGTTGACAAAGGTAGCTTTGTTGAGTCCGAATTTGATGAGAATGTCGCCAACAACTTAAATTTCTTTGAAAAAGGAATTTTAAAACGAATTATTAATGAATCAAAGAATGGAACAGATTCTCGAATTGAAATTGTTACTACTGCCTCTAAAATTCCGGAAACGGTAGGTTTAGAATATATCCGAGCCTTTCGTTATTTAGGAGCTGAAAATGCAGATGCACTACATTTGGACAAGAGAGATTGTACCAATGATGAAACCATACTAAAACGTGTCGAAGAAGCTGATGTGGTGATGTTTACCGGTGGTGATCAATTGCGTTTAACTTCTATTTTAGGCGGTACTCGTTTTCATAAAATTCTTTTAGAAAAATATAAAACAGAAGAGTTTGTATATGCCGGAACCTCTGCCGGAGCTGCAGCTGCTTCAAAAAGTATGATTTATCAGGGAGCAAGTAAAGAAGCTTTATTAAAAGGTGAAATTAAAATCACAAGCGGTCTAGGGTTTATTGACGATGTAATCATCGATACCCATTTTGTTCAAAGAGGCAGAATCGGGCGTTTATTTCAAGCTGTTGTTACCAATCCGATGGTTTTAGGAATCGGATTAGGTGAAGATACCGGTTTACTGATTACAGAAGGCACAAAAATGGAAGCCATTGGCTCCGGTTTAGTTATACTGGTGGACGGAAATCAAATCAAAAGCACTAATCTAACCGATATTTCATTAGTTGAACCCGTTTCTATCAGTAATTTAATTGTACATGTCATCAATCAAAATGACACCTATAATCTTCTTACTGGAGAATTAATAATTCACGGACAAGAAGTTAAAGCTATTTCCAACTAATGAAAATAATTATTCATGGTGGTTTCTTCAGTGAATCTTATACAACTTTAGAAATCAAAACTGCTAAACAAAATGCTTTGCAACGAATTGCCAAAGAAGGATTTGAGTATTTGAAAACGCATACAGCTTTAGAAACTGTGGCTTATACCGTTTCTTTATTGGAAAATGATGCTTTGTTCAATGCCGGAATCGGTTCACAGATTCAAAGTGACGGAAAAATCCGGATGACCGCTGCTTTAATGGATGGAAGTACTCAAAAAATGAGTGGTGTCATCAATATTGAAGAAGTGAAAAATCCCATTTTTGTTGCAGAAAAATTATTACCTTATGAAGATCGGGTTTTGGGAGGTGAAGGCGCAATCGATTTTGCTCGTAAAAATGGATTTGAAGTTTTCTCAACTGAAATCCCACAACGAAGACAAGAATTTTTAGAAAAACTAAAATCCAATGGTAGCGGAACTGTGGGTTGTGTAGCCTTGGACAGCAAAGGAAAATTAGCTGTTGCTACTTCTACCGGCGGAAAAGGTTTTGAAATTCCCGGTCGAATTTCTGATTCGGCTACAGTTGCCGGAAATTACGCTAATTCCATTTGTGCAGTAAGTTGTACCGGTGTAGGCGAAGATATTGTAAGCGGTGCAGTAGCTGCAAAAATTGTTACTCGAGTAACCGATGGTTTCTCTATTGAAAAAGCTTTTCAAAAAACATTTGAAGAATTAAAACCTTTTGATGGTTTTGCCGGAGCTATTGGAATTGATAAAGATGGCATCATTTTCCATCAAGATTCACATCCAAGTATGGTTTTCGCCTCATTTGACGGTGAGAAATTTGAAGTTTTTAATTAATAGTGTTAAGTTAATTGTACAATCTCTTATACACTATACATTATACAACTCTACAGTTTACATAACATTAGTAGTTTGGACTAAATTATTTCATTCTATTCTAAATCCAATTCAATTGACTTTTTTGAAAATTATTCTTCTAAATTTGCACTTTTAAATCAACGAATTATGCGAACAAAATCCATTGGAAAGAAAAAAATCAATATCGTAACTTTAGGTTGCTCCAAAAACGTATATGATTCAGAGGTTTTAATGGGGCAATTAAAAGCCAGTGGAAAAGAAGTCGTTCACGAAAAAGAAGGTGAAATAGTCGTCATCAATACTTGCGGATTCATCGATAATGCCAAAGAAGAAAGCATCAATACCGTTTTGGAATATGTAAACCAAAAAGAACAAGGTTTAGTAGAAAAAGTTTTTGTTACCGGCTGTCTTTCTGCTCGCTACAAAGATGATTTAGAAAGAGAAATCCCGAATGTAGATCAGTATTTTTTAGGTCCGCGCGAATTACCTTCCCTTTTAAAAGCTTTGGGAGCTGATTACAAACACGAATTAGTTGGCGAGCGTTTAACCACAACTCCTCGTCATTATGCATATTTGAAAATATCAGAAGGTTGTGATCGTCCTTGTTCGTTCTGTGCAATTCCTCTGATGCGCGGTGGTCATCAATCCCGAAAAATTGAAGATTTAGTAACCGAAACAAAAAAATTAGCTACCAACGGAACCAAAGAATTGATTTTAATCGCACAAGACTTAACTTATTACGGATTAGATATTTATAAAAAAAGAGCTTTGGCAGATTTATTAAAAGAATTAGTCAAAGTGGATGGAATTATTTGGATTCGTTTGCATTATCTGTTTCCAAGTGGTTTTCCGGAAGATATTTTGGATGTAATTAAAAACGAACCTAAAGTTTGCAGTTATATTGACATTCCGTTGCAACATATTTCAACTGATATTCTAACTTCTATGCGACGGGGAACTACACGGGAAAAAACCAATGCTTTATTGGAGAAATTCCGAGAGAAAATTCCCGGAATGGCAATTCGGACAACTTTAATTTGTGGTTATCCGGGTGAAACCGAAGAACATTTTCAAGAAATGAAAGAATGGGTGCGAACACAACGTTTTGACCGTTTGGGCTGTTTTACATATTCACATGAAGAAAATACACATGCTTTTCATTTGATTGATGATGTGCCTCATGAAATCAAGCAAAAACGAGTAGAAGAAATTATGGAATTGCAATCTCAAATTTCATGGGAGTTAAATCAAGAAAAAGTTGGAAAGCAATTCGATGTTTTAATCGACCGGAAAGAAGGAAATTATTTTGTAGGACGAACCGAATTCGATTCTCCCGATGTGGATAATGAGGTTTTAATTCCGGCAGAAGGCATTTATTTATCCATCGGTGAATTTATAAAAGTGGAAATTGAATCAGCAGAAGAGTTTGATTTATTTGCAAAGTTGGTTTAAATTTTTACTGAGAATTGTACACAAAATATTATTTATCGGTCATTTCAGCTTTTACCATTTGGGGATTTTTCAGTCTTCCTTTAAAAGCATTAGATACTTATTCTTCTTTGGATATTTTACTTTTCAGATTAACGATAGCCAGTGTTGTAATTCTCCTTATCAGCTTTACGTACCGTAAAAAAATAAGCTTTGAAAACATCCGTCAATTTCAAAATTTCTCAAAAAAAGAAAAAAGAAAATTACTCTTACTCAATGTTGTAAGTGCAGTTTTATTGGCAATCAATTGGTATCTTTTTATTTATGTGATGAACAATATCAGCGTAAAAGCAACATCTTTGGCTTATTTGATTTGTCCGATTCTAACCACTATTTTAGCCTTTATTTTTCTAAAGGATAAACTGACAAAAATTCAATGGATAGCTGTTTTTTTAAGCATTTTTAGTTGTATTTTGCTTAGTTTGGGTAATTTTCTGGATATTTTTTACAGTTCCATAATTGCAATTTCCTATGCCATTTATTTGATTTTACAAAAAAACAATTACCATTTAGACCGATTTTTCACCTTGACTTTTCAAATTGCTTGCGGAACTTTAATTTTACTTCCTCTTTTTGCATATTCACAAGAAACACCGGTAAAAGGACTTTATTTTTATGGAATTTCTACTTTAATTGCTGTTTTCTTTACGATTACACCTATGTTTTTAAATGTTTATTCGTTAAATAAATTAAGCTCTTCTACTGCCGGAATTTTCATTTGTCTCAATCCGCTTATCAGCTTTTTTTTAGCCGTATTTTATTTTAAAGAATCCATGGACGGAATTCAAATTTTCTCGTATTCTTTAGTTTTCTTTGCTCTTCTTATGTTTAATCATGAAATCAGTCGTTTTTTCTTGAGAAAAAGAATTCGGAATTAAATTCAGTAGTGTAAAAGTCTGTTTGAAATTCAAAAAAAGTCCGGAAACTCATTTCCGGACTCTACCTAACCTCTAACTTTATGAAAAACTTATTCTATCTGTCGATAGAACCTAAAACTCTCTGCATAAAATGATTTGCGGCATCTCGTTCACTCATTCCGTTAGCTACCAAAGATTTCATTTCGATTGCTCCGCAAATATTGGAAATAATTTCTCCGATTGCTTCACGTTCCTCATCTTTAACCGAAGGTGAATCTGCATAAATTTCCAAAACATTCAATGTTTTTTCCATTTCCTCAAATGTACATGCTTTTTGTAAATTTTTATATACCGGCAATTTCATTATAAATATCTTTTAAATGTTCTTCTTTTGAACTCACTACCTGATTCAGTATATTTCCATTTTCATAAATAGCGAAAGTAGGTAAATTGGTTACTTTTGCTAATTTTCTGCTTTCCGGAAATTTATCGGCATCAACATACACAAATTGAACATTAGAATCTGCTTCTGCCAAACGTTTTACTTTAGGTTTCATCAAACGGCAATTCCCACACCAGGCTGCCCCAAATTGAACCAAAACTTTTTGATTTTGATTCAAAATCTCTTGTAAATTATCTTCTGTCGTTTCAATAAACATAACGTAAGAAATTAATTTTGAGATAAGTATTCTGCCACTCCTTCTTTTGTAGCTGACATGGCTGTTTTTCCTTCTTCCCAGTTGGCAGGACAAACTTCTCCGTATTTTTCAACATGAAGAATTGCGTCCAACAAACGTACATATTCATCAATATTTCGACCTAATGGTAAATCATTGATGGTTTCGTGACGAATAATTCCGTTTTTATCAATAATAAAAGTTCCTCTGTATGCAATCGGAAGTCCCTCAAAAACAATACGTTCTGTTTCGTAATCAGTAGTATATTCTCCTGCTAAAACTTCATAATCCATTGAAATTGTCTTACTTAAATCTGCTACAACCGGATACGTAACTCCTTGGATTCCTCCATGATCTTTCGGTGTATTTAACCAAGCTAAGTGTGTTTCTTCTGAATCTGTTGACACTCCTACTACCAAAGCATCTCTTTTTTCAAATTCTGCCAATTTCGACTGAAACGCATGCAATTCAGTCGGACAAACAAAAGTAAAATCTTTTGGATAAAAGAATAGAACAATATTTTTTTCTCCAATTGGCAATGTGAAATCAGAGATAATTTCTTCACCGTTTATTACTGCCGGAGCTACAAACTGTGGTGCTTTTTTTCCTACTAATGACATAATATATTTATTTTTTATTAATTTCTGAATGCAAACTTAGACAAGGCTTTTCATCCAAACCTTAGTTTGTCATAACTTATTCTAATTGATAAATTTAAAGTCTTTATGATTGCTTATTATCAGTGAGTTACCTTTTTTATCCAAAGAAACAAAACACAAAGCGATTCTTTCCTATCTATTTTAAAAACGCTACTAATTAAAAATCTAATCCAAGAAACTTGTTATATTTGAAAATAAAATTAGCTTAAATTTAGTCTAAACAATGGAGAAATTATAAAAATTATAGCAAACCAATTTCACACAACTAAAAAATAAAAATAATATGAATTCTGATTTTTTCGCACACGAAACTGCAATCATCGATGAAGGTAGTAATATAGGAAAAGGTACAAAAATCTGGCATTTTTCACATATAATGCCAGATTGCAACATTGGAGAATCCTGCAATATCGGTCAAAACGTAGTGATTTCACCGGGTGTAATTTTAGGAAATAACGTTAAAATTCAGAATAATGTATCCGTTTATACCGGTGTTATTTGCGAAGATGATGTTTTTTTAGGTCCAAGTTGTGTATTTACCAATGTCATTAATCCAAGGAGTGCAGTAAATCGTAGAGATGCTTATTTAAAAACCAAAGTCGGAAAAGGAGCCAGCATCGGAGCGAATGCAACCATTGTGTGCGGAAATGATATTGGAAAATATGCTTTCATCGGTGCAGGAGCTGTCGTTACCAAAGCAATTCCGGATTATGCTTTGGTAGTTGGAAATCCGGCACGAAAAACCGGTTGGATGAGTAAATTT
>JAQVDG010000451.1 GCA_028698395.1 Weeksellaceae bacterium | reverse complement strand
TAAACTTAACATCTAATGAAATAAAAATCAAAGGCTCTGCCATAACTGCTTTAGGTTCTGCTGATTTAGATGTGAAACTGAATGATTATACCGATAATTTAAAATACAAAGGAAGAATTGCCACTTCCAATATGGATTTACGAAAAATTACAGATCAAGAAATATTAGGATTCATTTCCGGAAATTTTGAATTTAATGGTCAAGGAATTGATATTGAGCAATTAAAACTTAAAACCAATGGTCAGTTAGATTACTTGGACTTATTTGGCAAACGCTTTCGGAATATTCGTATGGATGGAGGTTTAGAAAGAGAACAATTCAATGGAATTTTGTCTATTCGGGATAGTAAATTAAACATGAATTATAAAGGATTGTTTGATTTTTCACGAAAAGAGTTACGTTTGGATTTCGTTTCGGATATTGATTATTTAGATTTGGATTATTTGGGGGTAACTGATAGTTTAAATGCAGTAATCAGTGGAAAAGTAGAAGGAAAATTTTCATTCAGCAATTTGGATGATTTTGTAGGAATTTTAAGCTTACATGAAGTTCATTTTGATTCTAATGTTCGTACACTAAACATTGATTATGCACATATTACTTCTTCAGAAAATGATGGAAGTAAAAAATTAGAATTGGATATTCCGGGTTATTTGAATGGTGAAATTAATGGACAATACCGATTGAGTCAGTTGCCGGATGCTTTGATGAATGCTTTGGGTTCTTATACATTAATATCTTATGTGCCTGAGAAAGTAGATGAAAATCAGCGATTTAGTTTTTATTTTGAGTTTGAAGAAGATTTATTGAGTTTACTCGATGCCCGGATTCAAATTGCACCCGGAACCATCGCCGATGGATTTGTAGATACAACCACAAATAGTTTAATAGCAGAAATGAGTTCAAATTCAGTTGGTTATGATGGAATTAATTTATATGGACCTTTATTGAACATCGACACATCCAAAGAAGAAGAACAAATTTATATCCGGAGTGATAGTTTAGCTATCAAAAAAACGATGCTTTATAATCTGACGGTACATACAACTCCCATTCTCGATTCTTTGATTGTTAAAACCAATTTTGAGATGGGAAGAGAGTATCCAATGCGTTTTGATTTGAATTTATTTCAAACGCTTGATGAAAATAAAAATTTAATCTTAGGATTCTCACCTTCAACCATTCAGATTGATGAAAATACATGGAAATTAAATCCGGAAAATTTGCCTAATACAAATAGGGCACTCATCAATTTTGATAAAAATTATTATGAATTACAACAATTATTGCTGGAATCAAATACTCAGAAATTATTGCTGGACGGTTATTATCAAAACGATCAAAATTTTAAATTAATTGCTGATTTTGAGCATATTATATTAACTGAAATTATTCCTCAATACTTATTAGGCGATTTAGAATTGGATGGAATTGCTAACGGAAAAGTGGATATAACCCGGACAAAAGACAAATTAGAACCATTGATGAACTTGAAAATAAGTGAATTAACTTTAAATTCTTATGAATTGGGTGATTTGAACTTAAAAGGATTCTATAATGTTTCTCAAAATGTGTTCGATTTGGAATTGTACATTGAACAACAACAAGTTCAAGTGCTTTATGCAAGTGGTTTCATTGACAATAAACCTCAAAAACCGGAAATCAATGTTTCTGTAAGTTTGGATGATTTTAATTTTAAATTCGTCGAAACTTTTTTATCAGCAGCAATGAGCAATGTTCGCGGAATGATTTCCGGAAATATGCGTTTCACCGGACCGGTAGATTCGCCTGATTTTGACGGAATGTTGGATTTGAATAATTTAGGATTTAAAGTAGATTATTTAAATGTCGATTATTCTTTTGACGGAATCAATACTGTACCGGTTTCTAAACAAAGTGGAGGACAAGGATTTATTTCATTAGACGAAGTCCGGTTCAGAGATACAAAATACGGTAGTAAAGGAGAAGTCTCCGGACAAGTTCTTTTTCGGGATTTTGCAACATGGTTCCTCAACCTCTCGTTCAATACCGGTAATCTTTTGGTATTAAACACCAATATGACTCAGAATGATTTATTTTACGGAAAAGTCTTTGCTCAAGGAGCTTTCGGTTTGTTTGGACCACCGGAACGATTGGATATTTCAGCAACAGCAACAGTCAATGAAGGTTCTGAATTCACGATTAATACAGGCGCAACAAAAATTGAATCTGAAAACCGTTTAGTTCGTTTTATTCCTGAAAAAGAAAAAAAAGGAGAAGATGATACTTCTAACGGAATGAATATCGACTTAGATATTTCCGCAACTCCTCAAACAACTGTTAATCTGATTTTTGACCCGGTTTCAGGTGATCAGGTAATCGCAAACGGAACAACTCAGCATTTAAAATTCAGAATGGCACGAACAGGCTCCATGTCTTTGGACGGTGAGTACAGTTTAGAAAGTGGAAAATATAAATTCAGACAAGTTCCTTTGCTCAATCGTGATTTTGAAATTAAATCCGGAAGTTATGTTCGCTGGGGAGGAGGACAACCTTTTGATGCAGATATGCACATTACCGCTACTTTTGAGAAAACAGTTACCAATATTGGCGACTATTTGAATATGGGATACAATCAGGCGTATGACGTCGTT
>JAQVDG010000032.1 GCA_028698395.1 Weeksellaceae bacterium | reverse complement strand
CAAATTGTTTTCTTTCTAAAGAATATTGTAAAGCGACTTCATAACAATCAATGGCAGCACCAATTACGCCCCATGAAATTCCATAACGTGCAGAATTTAAACAAGACAAAGGACCTCTTAGGCTATTGACGTGCGGAAAAACATTTTCCTTAGGAACTTCTACATCTTCAAAAACCAATTCTCCGGTTTTAGAAGCACGAAGAGACCATTTATTATGAGTTTCGGGCGTTGAAAAACCTTTCATTCCTCGTTCTACAATTAATCCACGGATTTTCCCTTCTTCATCTCTTGCCCAAACAACGGCAATATCCGCAATTGGTGAATTGGTAATCCACATTTTCGCTCCATTCATTACATAATGTGAACCTTTATCCACTACTTTAGTTTCCATTCCGGCCGGATTTGAACCGTGATTAGGTTCAGTCAGGCCGAAACAGCCAATCATTTCACCAGTTGCTAATTTTGGTAAATATTTTTGTTTTTGCTCTTCCGAACCAAAAGTATAAATCGGATACATAACTAACGACGATTGTACTGAAGCAGCGGAACGAACTGCACTATCACCAGCTTCTAATTCCTGCATAATTAATCCATAAGCAATCTGATCTAATCCAGCCCCTCCGTATTGTTCGGGAATATAAGGACCTAATGCTCCGACAGCACCTAATTTTGTCATCAAATCAGGAATATCAGTATGTTTATGTGCAGCTTCGTCAATCACAGGTTTAATTTCCTGGTTTACAAAATCGCGAACGCTTTGACGAACTAAGATATGTTCTTCGGTCAATAAATCATCAATATGAAAATAATCTGTAGCCATTTTTATTAAATTTTTAAGCCTTGCAAAAGTAATCATTTGACCGAATTAAAACTAAATTCTCCAAAGATTTGACAAAACTTATCCTCTAAGTTTTAATAATGTTATTTTTTTATCTGAAAAATAGAAAAAAACACAATAAATTCAATGTCGCTTTAAAAATAAAATAATTTTTCTCTCATTATTTTATATCGTTCACACGGATTTACCCCTCGTTCACTAAATACTTTGTTTTTATAAGAAAATGATTATTAAACTATTGTTTTAAAGCATTTTATTTACTTATATTTGTACATAGAATTATTGAAATAAAAAAAACTCTCTATACCTAATTAACCTGTTTTTGAGAACCTCAAAATTTTTTTGAGGTTCTTTTTTATATCCTAATTAAAAACTCGAAATTTAACTATATTTTTGCAACATGAATGATAACCGACCCATTGGTATATTTGATTCGGGTGTTGGCGGCCTGACTGTTACAAAAGAAATTAAGCGTTTACTTCCTAATGAGAATATCATTTATTATGGTGACACTAAACACCTTCCATACGGGGATAAATCCAAAGAAACTATTGTAAAATACACAACAAAAATCACAAAATTTTTACTGAAGCGAAATTGTAAACTTATTGTAGTAGCTTGTAATACTGCCACCGCCAATGCGATTGATGAAATTCGTGAAACAGCAGGCAATGTTCCTGTAATTGATGTGATTTCACCGGTTGCAAAAAAAGTAGCATACGATTTTAATCAAAAGATTGGGGTAATTGCTACAAAATCAACAATTCATTCTCACGCTTATCGGAAAAACATCCGAAAATTAAACAAACACATTCAGGTTATTGAACTGGCAACTCCTCTTCTTGTACCTATAATAGAAGAAGGATTTCGGAATACTCCAATTTCAAAAGCTGCTATTGAAGCTTATTTATCACATAAAAAATTAGAAAATATTGACAGCCTTATTTTAGGTTGTACCCATTATCCTTTACTTCAAAAAGAAATTGAAAACCTATTTCAAGGACGTGTAAAAGTGATTAATTCACCTTTAATTGTGGTAAATGAGCTAATTCTAAAATTAGAAAATTTACATTTAAAAGGAAATACAGAAAATCCGGATTTTCAATTTTATTTATCGGATTACACTGAGAATTTCGTCCGATTATCTAAAAGTTTTTTTGGAAAATCCATTACAATTACCCGTAAACTACTTTAAATTCCTTACTTTTGCGCTAAATTTTTAAACCGTGAATTTATCCTCACAAGAGTTAATTGAATTAGAAAATACATACGGAGCTCACAATTATCATCCGCTGCCTGTTGTTTTAGAACATGGAAAAGGTGCTTTTGTTTGGGACGTTGAAGGGAAAAAATATTTTGATTTTTTATCTGCTTATTCCGCAGTAAATCAAGGTCATACTCACCCAAGAATAATTAATACTTTAACTGAACAAGCCAAAAAAATAAGCCTGACTTCCCGTGCTTTTTATAATTCACAATTAGGAAAGTATGAAAAGTTCATCACTGAACTGATGGGATATGACAAAGTATTACCAATGAATACCGGTGCAGAAGCGGTTGAAACTGCAATTAAAATTGCAAGAAAATGGGGTTATGAGAAAAAAGGAATTCCTTCGGGACAAGCTAAAATCTTAGTTTGTAACGGAAATTTTCATGGTAGAACTACCACTATTATTTCCTTTTCCAATGATGAGGATGCCAAAAATAATTTTAATCCTTATACTTCCGGATTTATCACAGTAGAATACAATTCTGTTGAATCATTAAAAGCTGCAATTGAGAAAGAAGGCGATTTTATTTGTGGATTTTTAGTAGAACCAATTCAGGGAGAGGCAGGAGTAAATGTGCCTGAAGAAGGCTATTTAACGGCTTGTTATGAACTTTGTAAAGCACGAAATATTTTATTCATAGCCGATGAAATTCAAACCGGAATTGCCCGAACCGGAAAAATGTTAGCGGTAGATCATGAAAATTTAAAACCGGATATGCTGATTTTAGGAAAAGCTTTATCCGGAGGTGTTTATCCGGTTTCAGCTGTTTTGGCAGACAATGAAGTTATGAATGTCATTCAACCGGGACAGCACGGTTCCACTTATGGAGGAAATCCTTTGGCTTGTGCAGTTGCGATAGAAGCTCTACAAGTAGTTTTGGACGAGAAATTAAGTGAAAGAGCCGAGCGTTTAGGGAAAATTTTTCGTTCAGAAGTAGAAAAAATGATAGCCAAATTTCCATTTTTACAATCCGTTCGTGGAAAAGGGTTATTAAACGCAATTTTAATTAATGACACACCGGAAAGCACTACAGCTTGGGATTTATGCATAGAATTAATGAATTGTGGATTATTGGCCAAACCTACACATGGAAACATAATCCGATTTGCTCCTCCACTCAGCATCAGTGATGAGGAATTTGAATCTGCATTAAAAATTTTAGAAAAAGCATTTACTAATTATAAAAATAAAGCTTAATTTTGCTCGTACAACTTAATACCAACTATATGAAAAAAAATCTATTCACCCTGCTGTTTTCTTTTAGTTTTTTCAGTATTTTAATTGCTCAAGAATCCAAAACTCTGAACTTTAATACCTCTGAAATAAATGAAAATGAAAAGTTGGTTCTTTCCGAAAATTGGCAAACTTATATTGATGATAATACCATTTTAGTTTATAACGGAAGTATAAACAATGAGTCCGGCAAGAAACTAACTAATTTTAATTTGGATTTGTATTTAGTTCCAAGAGATTTGGATATTAGAAATGGTGCTTTCAAAGCTTTTTTTATCACGAGCCAAGCCTATCCAAGCATTGATAAAAATGCAAAAATGGTTCGGGTAAACATCAAAGAAAAACTTAGAAATCCAATCATAGAAGGTTTGTACACTCCTCTACTCGTATTGAGCCGAAAAGGAAAAGTTTTGGACATTCACAAAGTAGAAAATTTAGTAAAAATTGAGGATAAACTCATTACACTTTATCAACCTGAAATGGAAACTACCGTTGACACGAGCTTAAATCCGGTTGTGAAAATTTCTGTAAACGAAGACCGCTCTGTTTCTCTTGAAAAAGAATGGAAAGTCGAAATTGATTTAGCGAATATGTTAGTTAAAATAATAGGTGGCGATATTGCCAACAATACAAATTCAGATATTCAAGAATTATCATTAAATGTCTTTTTAACACGTGAAAATCAAGCTATAATTACAAAAAACTTTGAAGGACTTTTGATTGCTAGTGCGGATTTGAATAAACCTATTGAAAAAAACACAAAGTTTGTTGATACTTCTATCACAACCAATGCACGACAGATTCCTCAAAGTGGAACTTACTACATTTTATTAACTTTATCCAGCAAAGATGAAAATGGAAATATTCATGTCAGAAATAAGATTGCGTTTCCAAATGCTGTTTCATTCTAAAGGATATTTTCGATGAAATCCAATTAATAAATCGACAAAACGACCATAAGATTCCAAGCCTTCTTGATTGTTCATCTTCAGGAAGGCTTCGTTCATTAATGAAAATACATCATCGGCAGGTCCCCCGTATTTTTTACTGATTTCAATTTCGTATTCGCGATCTCTTTTCATTCCTTCTGAATATTTATTTTCTACAAAATCTTTCACAAAAAGTGGATCGTATAAGAAAATCCGATTCAAAATACTCCGCATAGCTCTGAAACTACTGATATAAATTAAATCCGGATGAACACTTTCTTTTCCCAATAAAAAACCGATAAAGTTGGCTTCATTTTCCGGTGCAAAACCAAACTGATGAGCGGTTTCATGCAATTGGGTGAATAACAAAGCTGTTTCTGCCATTTTAGTATTAAAATGAGATTCTGCCGTAAATGGATTGTAATATCCTGAAATACCTAAATAACTTATTCCTGCGCTGTAAAGTGAAGGTTTTAAATTTGGGCTGAATAAATGCACAAAATGAATTTCAGGATAATTCTGTTGTATTTTATAAACAGAATTACGGATTTCTGCACGGAGTTCTTCATCAGAAATCTCATGTTTGAAAACCCCATTTTTATCTTCTTTTACTTTTTCTCTGTATGATTTAGCAGTTTTATAATAATAATTTGCTGCATTTTTTAATTCTGATAATTTAGGTGATTCACTTTCATAAATCTCTTGTAAAGGTTGTTTGTAATAATTATAACCCCAAATCAAGTAGAAAAAAACATAAACTAAAGTGATGATTTTAAAAAAGGAATCAATTTGAACTTTTGCTTTAGCATTATTTTTTTGACGAAATGAACGAATGAGTTTTACTAAAAATTTAATCAGTAAAATAGCAATAATAAAATAGAATACATCGCCCAATGAAAACGAAAAATAACTACTGAATGAATAGACTAAATTCCCCAAATGGTTACCAATTGACTGAAATAATGTGTCCGGAAGAGATGTTAAATTTCCAATTACTTTTAATCCAAAAAAAACCAATATGAAAATTGCAAGCGTTCTGAATTTCCATATCAAATTAAGCAATAATTTAATATCACTTTTTTTTATTTTTTTTCTCATTTATTGTTTTACCAAAATTAACCTAAAGCCAAATTTAACTAATTTCTTTCACAATCCTATAAAATCCTTTTTTAGTCTTCTTTTTTACTAACAGGAGTGAGTTCAAAACGAAAATTCAATTTATTTTTTTGATTTTTAACATTTTGTTAACTGTTCTCGGAATGATAATTGTCAGTTATGTGGGCGATTATTAAAAAAACACAAATTATGAAGAAAGCGTTAGTAGTCGCATCTATCGGTTTAGGAATTTTTATAAATGCACAAACGATGACGACTGATTATCAAGAAACACAAACAGAAGTTATGCCGGTTCAAGAAGATATTATTTACAGTACCACTTCACGTCCGGACGATTCAGGTTTTTTACAAACAGTAGGTTTTAGTGGTGCTTGGAAATTTGATATGAATTTAGACAAGCATAAAATCATTTTAACCGGTGGAGCACTCATTAATCAAAGTAATTCCTCGTCGAATGAAATTCGTTTAATGGTGTATTTGGCAGATAAACCATTTAATTTAAATAATCCGGAATTCATCGGTGAAGTTTATTCCGTAATTGATATTTCTGCTTTGAATGCAGGTCAAAAAGAATCCGGACAAGTATATGAAACTTCTTGGGCATCAGAAAAAGATCCTCAAAAAGGAATTTATTATCCTTATATTCTGTTAGGAGAGAAAAACCCAAAAACAGACCAATTTGAAGTAAGAGATGTGAAAGTTTTTGAAAAAACCATTACAATTTTATAATAAATTAATCTTGTTTTAAAAAGCCATTTTTGAGAAAGAATGGCTTTTTTATTTATAAAATTCATTTAATTTTTAGAAATTATTATCTTATCCATTTGCCGGATTATATCTTCTTGCGTCTGCTTATTCATGTCCAATACTATGTTTTGTCCACCATAAGGAGCATACATTTTACTATTTGAAACAGAGAATAATCCAATTGTCGGCACTTGAGATGCACATCCTAAATGCATCATACCCGAATCGGCAGCTAATAAAAGTTTACAATTCTCCATAACTGATGCAATTTCGCGAATGTCTTTACTGTAAAAAGCAGGTAATTTATTATCTAATTGTGAAATGTTTTCAACCGGTAAAATCTCAATTAAATTAAATTCTTTACTGTATTTAGGATAAAATTTTTGATAGAATTCATCCCACCATTCTACTGGAAAACACTTAGTTCCGGTTGCATAAGTAAAAAAAGCTATTGTTTCCCGTTTAGTGTCTTTTGTGATTTCATCTAATTTTATTTTCCCTTCAGCAATTTCTTTTTTATCTAATCTCAGACTTAATTTCGGTACTTCTCTCTCCTCTACTTTTTGATTTAAAACTCGTAAAAATTGCCGAAAATTATACACCGGAAATTTTGCCATGTGTTCATAATCCGAATATTTTTCTGTAAGTCCCTCAAAATCGTCACCAAAAAATTTAAACTCAGAACGAGCAATTAAAGCTGAAATCCTTCCGGAAGAAGAGCCTTTCTCAACATTGATGACTAAATCATATTTTTTTCTACGCAACTTTATCCAAACGGCAAGGTATTTTCCAAATTCTTTAAATGGCTTTTTAGGCAGTTCAATGATTTGATTAATTTGTGGATAATTTTGAAAAATAATTGGTGCAATTTTTCCTTTTACAAATAAATCAATGGTACAATCCGGATAATTTTCACAGATTTCTTCTACCAAAGGAGTTACCATCAACATATTTCCCAATCGATGATTCGGGCGACTGATTAATACACGTTTCATCTTAAACAAATGTGCTTTTTTCTGCATAGTTTGAGGTGAATTTTTTCCTAATCCGAAAGTCAGTGAGTGAGTCAGTTTTCGTCGGTAAACATTAACTTTTGATTTAAAGCTCATAGTACTAATTATTTTCTTGGCAAGTAATTTTATTTAATTTTAATTAAAATTGTCGCATATTTTTATTTATCCAACAATTTGATGTCCACTCTTCTGTTTTTTGCTTTGCATTCATCCGTATCGTTGGCTTCACAAACAAAATTTATTGCACCAAAACCTTCTGATTCAATTTGCAACGCATCCACTCCATTTTCAATCAATTGATTAGCTATATTTTTAGCTCGTCCTGTTGAAATTCGAATATTGGTTTCATCTTGTCCTTGATTATCCGTAAATCCTCCAATTTTAATTTTCGCATTGGGATATGCGTTTAATAAAATTACTAAATGTTGAATTTGTCGATTTGAATTCTCTGTTAACTCCGATTTTCCAGTCGTAAAATATACCCGATCCAAAGTAATCCAATCTATATTTTTATGTGGTTGTGCAATAAAATCAGGATTTTGTAATTGTTCATACAACTTAAATTCGGCACTCTTGTCGCCTACTCTTATTTTAGTACTGTCCGGTAAAATAATTTCTGTCCATTCACCCGTGTCGTAAATGTAATTTCCCAAAGAGTCCAAAGTATTAAGTAAACTAATTTCTTCTTCCGGAATAATTTCGTTTTGAATTTTTGTCGTTTCAATTATACCGTCAATACGCTCTTTATCGCATTTACAACTAATTCCGACAAAAAGAAAAACCAAACTTAAAAATATCCAATTCTGCATAAAATTAATTATTTAAGTGCTTTTTAACTTTTTAAAAATTAAATCTTTCAAAGTTATAGGATTGAATCCAAAAAGAAAAAAATATATTTGTCTAAAATTAAATACTGTCAAATGAACTTTCCTCAAACGCACACACTTAAAGAAATAGCTAAAATCATAAATGTACCTTTTATCGGAAATGAAAATTTTCCAATAAAAGGCATTAATGAAATTCATGTGGTAGAACCCGGAGATATTGTTTTTGTTGACCATCCCAAGTATTATGATAAAGCACTAAACAGTGCTGCTACCGTAATTTTAATCAATAAAGAAGTAGAATGTCCGGATGGAAAAGCTTTGCTGATATCCGACGATCCCTTTCGTGATTTTGTCAAAATCGGACAATATTTCAATGCTTTCCAACCTGCTTTTCAAGCTATTTCATCTACTTCTAAAATTGGAAAAGGCACACATATTCAACCTCAGGTTTTCATTGGTGAAAATGTGGAAATTGGTGAGGATTGTCTGATTCATGCTCATGTTTCAATTGGAAATAATTGTAAAATCGGGAATAATGTCATCATTCATTCCGGAACTGTTTTAGGAGGTGACGGCTTTTATTACAAAAAAAGAGAAACAGGATTTGATAAATTACGTTCCGTTGGAAATGTTGTCATTGAAGACGATGTTGAAATCGGAGCTAATTGTACAATCGACCGAGGAGTAACGACTTCTACAATTATTGGAAAAGGAAGTAAATTAGATAATTTGATTCAAATCGGACACGATACCCGAATTGGTGAAAAATGTTTAATTGCTTCACAAGTTGGAGTAGCCGGCTGCGTAATTATTGGAAATGAAGTTACCTTATGGGGACAAGTTGGAGTAAAAAGTGGTGTTACAATTGGAGACAAAGTAGTTGTAATGGCACAATCGGGTGTTGGGCATAATTTGGAAGAAGGAAAATCTTATTTTGGTTCTCCGGCAGAAGAAACCCGAAAAATGTACCGTAAAATAGCAGCTACTCAACTTTTAGTCAACGATTATTTAAACCGAAAAAAAGAAGAAGGTGAATCCTAAAAAATGATTGATTTTATTCATTATTTTCTCCATTTTGTATTTCCTTTAGGAATTGCTTTTGTGTTTTTTCGGAAAATTTGGAAAAAAGCCTATTTAATTTTTCTTTTGACAATGTTAATTGATTTGGATCATCTTTTAGCAACGCCAATTTTTGACCCAAACCGATGCAGTATTAATTTTCATCCACTTCACTCCTATCCGGCTATTTTTGTTTACTTTGTGTTATTATTTTTTCCTAAAACCCGAATTATTGCTGTCGGATTATTATTTCATATAGTAACCGATTCAATTGACTGTTGGCTACACTCAGGAGGTTAAAGAATAAATTTTAACACTTTTCAATCAAGTTTAAAAAAAATGTGTACTTTTGGCAATCATTAAATTTTATGGACGAAATCACTATACACGGGAAAACTTTTATCCCTTATATCGCATTTGAGGAGATTGAACACGCCATCAAACGAATTGCTGCTACTATTTATGCGGAACACAAGGAAGATATTCCGGTTTTTATTGGTGTTTTAAATGGTGTAGTTATGTTTATGAGTGATTTTTTAAAGCAATATCCGGGTGAGTGTGAAATTTCATTTTTAAAAATAGCTTCTTACGAAGGAATGTCTTCTTCCGGGAAAGTAAAACTTCACATGGATGTTCCCATGGATTTAACCGACCGACATGTTATTATTTTAGAAGATATCATTGATACAGGAAACACTTTAGAGGCTTTATACGATATTTTAAAAACTAAAAACACAAAAAGTATTAAAATTGCTACACTACTTTATAAACCGGATGCTTACAAAAAAGATTTAGAAATAGATTTAATAGCCTTAACAATACCTGATAAATTCGTAGTGGGTTATGGCTTGGACTATAACGGATTGGGCAGAAATTTACCCGATATTTATCAAATTAAAATGACAGAATGATTCACATAGTATTATTTGGCCCTCCGGGAAGCGGAAAGGGAACACAAGCACAACTTTTAGAAGAAAAATTTAATTTAAAACATCTTTCTACCGGAGATATGTTTAGATTTAATCTTAAAAACCAAACTGAATTAGGCAAATTAGCCCAATCTTATATGGACAAAGGTCATTTGGTCCCAGATGAAATCACAACCAATATGTTGCGTGAAGAATTAAAAAAATATACCGGACAATATGCAGGTTTTATTTTCGACGGCTATCCGAGAACTATCCGACAAGCAGAATCATTAGACAAAATATTGGCTGAAGACTTGAATGATGAAATCACGCTTACGCTATCTTTAATTGTGGAAGATGAAGTATTGGTCAATCGTCTTTTGGAACGCGGAAAAGAAAGTGGCAGATCTGATGATGCCAATGAACAAATCATTCGGGAAAGAATCACAGAGTATTATGCAAAAACCAAAGAAGTAGCTTCTTACTACACAAAGCAAAATAAATATGTAGAAATTAACGGTGTAGGTAATGTGATGGATATTACAGAAAAATTAACCTGTGAAATTCAGGCCATCGTTTAAGACTTTATATTATTTACTTTCATTCAACTTAGGTCTTTCTTCCGCATTAGCGATTACCCAAGCAGTTGCAAAGATTAAACGAGCTCGTTGTGCCAACAAATCATAATTGATTTTATCAGGTGTGTCACTTGGTTTGTGGTAATCTTCATGCACTCCGTTAAAATAAAAAATAATCGGCACATTGTGTTTGGCGAAATTGTAATGATCGGAACGATAATAAAAACGATTTGGGTCATTTTCAGTATTGAATGTATAATCCAAGTCCATTTGAATATACTTCCGGTTAGTTTCTTCGGAAATCTGATGCAATTCCAAACTCAAACGGTCTGAGCCAATCAAATAAACATAATTTGTATTGTCTTTATGCAAATCATCTACCCGGCCAATCATATCAATATTTAAATTGGCAACCGTATTTTCTAATGGAAAAACCGGTTGTATATCAGTATAAAATCGAGAGCCTAAAAGTCCCAATTCTTCCGCTGTTACATGAAGAAATAAGATTGAACGTTTCGGTCGGAATCCATCTTTTTCTGCTTGTTTAAATGCTTTTGCAATTTCCAAAACCGCTACACTTCCCGAACCGTCATCATCAGCTCCATTATAAATTTTTCCGTTTTTTATTCCTTCATGGTCATAATGAGCTGAAATTACTAAAATCTCATCCGGTTTTTCA
>JAQVDG010000450.1 GCA_028698395.1 Weeksellaceae bacterium | reverse complement strand
AACGCTTGAATTGTCCACTTTGTCGGCAGGGAGCTACAGCGTAACCTATCGCTACACATCGGACGATGGATGCACATCGAGCATTACAAAAGTGTTTGTAGTGAACCCTCTCCCCCAAGTTTTCAACCCAGATTTGTCATTGGGCTGGGTCTAACCTAGAGACTGAAAGTATCTTACTAGCATCTCCCCAACCTACCCACATAGCAATTATGAATACAGGCAAACTCGCAATGCATATGGATTATCACACCTTTTCGCCACAGAACCAGAGTTTTGGGGCCATAAGCAAGGGTAGTGTATTAGCCTAGCCTACACCTAATAGCATGGAGCGTAACGGCTGGGGGTGTGACCAGTTTAGGGGTGCAGGGCTTGGGGTTTATCCTCCGTTAAGAAGCACCCTGCGTGCCGACCCGATTACCTAACCCATAATGTACAAACTAGTTACACACCCTTATTGGGCGTTCGTACTTTTTTAAAATAATGACATCTGTATGTCTTCGTATTCTTTTATTATTTCGCCAAATTCTTCCCAGTCTTCAATTTTTAAGTCAAAAATTCTTTCCTTAGCTTCATTATAACAAGATAGATCATAAGCTTTTTTAAAGTCAATTCGCATTAAAGTATCCTTGTTTATCGGTCTTTTGGCGTCAGAAAAAATAATTGATTTTAGAAACTTTTGAACAATGTCAGAATTTACTATGAAATGAGCTATTTGAGCCCTTTTTAATTGATTAAATCCAATAAAATAGCAAGTGTCATCAAGCATTATGGGTTTTGATTCATCAGGGTAGATAAGCGTAAAGTGTGTAGACTTATAAAGACCTGAAATAGCAACTTTATATTTTGTGAATGAGTACTCTCCAATACCAAAGATTGAAAATTCTGGTTTATCTTTGTAAATTGAAGATTTTCGTTGTAAGAAAAGTTCTTTATGTGAATTCAAATATTTGTATGTAAGAGGAAAATTATCTTGAATATATTTTGTTTCCTGACCTATTTTATGTTGTGTAATAATTGTTGACTTTCTATAAGTATTTGTTTTGCCCCCTTTTAAATCGGAACTTTTTAATAAACCGTAAACTAAATTGCTTTCAATGTTAACATGCTCTCCCAAAGAATTAATATAATGACCATTGACCTGTTCTAATTCCATAACTTTTGAACAATCATGTTTTACACCTGAACGCCATACGAATTTTGATTTGCCATCAATATTATTAGTTTTCTCATAATCTTCTACAGAATAAACAAAATTGTTTTTATACCAACCAAAAGTTGTAATATAACTTCTGTTGTAAAAATCAAATTCTTTACAGATGAAATCAGGCGAATTGTTAAAGTTTGTTAGGAATAAGCTTGCATTTACAGAAACATTAAATTCCTTTTTTGAATCAATATTTAGTTTTTCTGATTGGTTAATATTAAACCCATTGATTTTTTGTTCATAAATCAGATTTTTAATGACTGAATTTTTAATCAGAAAAGCAAACATACCCTCGTGATTTTGAAAACAACTAATCATCGTAAGAGAAATTGTTTCTCCAATATCAAAATTCCCCTTTCCGGTAATAGCTTCAAGCCCGCTGTGTTTTTTAAAGTTTGACTTTTCTGGTAAGTTTTTTGAATTAATTGAACCTAATTCTGAATTTGTGACCCAAGGAGGATTACCAATAACAAGAGTTTTAAGACTCTCTGTTTCTATTGCTAAATTCTCGTAAGAATATTCGAAAGCATTACCATGAATTATATTAATCTCAGGTTTTGAAATGGCCTGATGTGTTATAAAATAATCAAGAATTTTAAATTTTGTCTCCCATACATATGGTTTATAGATTTCTACACCTACTATTTTTTTTAGAGATTTAAATGTTTTTAATGAAGCAAGAATAAAATTTCCTTTCCCACAAGTTGGCTCTAACAAAAATTCAAAATCATTGCGTTTTAACAGAACATATTTTGACACTAATTCTGATAATTCACTATTTGTTTGAAAATCCCCATATTCTCTTCTATCTGGCTCAGAAACAATTGAATTAAATTCTTTAATATTCTTAAGTAATTCAGATGACTCTTCTTGATTGCTAAAAAAATAATTAATGCCTGATACCTCTTTAATTAAAGAGTTAACTTTTTCAAAGTTAGAAAGTGCATTCAAGTTTTTTTTAAAAAACTCAACAGTCTGTTTGGTAATATGTGCTTCAAAATAGGTCATGCTCAGAAATCTTTAATCATCTCTCTAATCTTAGCCATTTTTTGTGTTTCCTTATCAATATACCTTTCGTATGCCTTCTTCATGCCACGAAAAAAACCTCTTAAGTCTTGTGTTTTATCAATTTTTAAAGAACCTGACATTTGAATAACTCCCCAACCTTGTGCTTCTATTGTTAAGCAGTCCCAACTTAAATGCTGAACAGGAACTAATCCAGAGTCACTTATAACTTCTAAACCTTTATCCGTTTTTTTGTAATCAACAAATATGAAGTACAATTCATTACCATCCTGTTGAAGCCATTTAATTAACCTTTTTGCGGATATTATATTTGGCGAATAATTATTTTTTGAAATATTATTACTCTTAACATTAACTGGCTTTTTTAAGTCATTATTCAACAAAAAATCACCAATTGATTTCTTTGTTGC
>JAQVDG010000449.1 GCA_028698395.1 Weeksellaceae bacterium | reverse complement strand
GTGCAAAGCTAATGTTAGTATTACCTCCTTTTAGTGTAATATTATTCAGAAGCAACTTGTCAAACAAAGCGTGAGTTGATGTGAAAAAATCTTCGATAGTTTCAATTTTTTCATTAACAATTGATTGACCTTGATAGCTTTGTTGGTTAATTCCAAAATTTAATAAATCCTTATATCCTTGAGAATTTAATCGAGCAGAAGCTTTTATTTCAAGTTTGTCTTTAGCAATATTAAGAGAACTTTTCATTTCTTCGATTTTCTTGAAATAGTTCCTATGCGCCTCTTTGATTAAAGAAACAAAGCTTGTTATTTGTAGTCGTAACTCTTCATTTTCTTTTTTAATCAGAGTTATGTCAGCCAATTTGTCTTTTTGAATCTTTAATTTTTCTTCAAGTTCCTTGTACTGTCTATTATTTTTAAATGTCTCTATACCCTTTATATAAACTGGACTGCTTTGAATTGACTCAATTTTTTGATTGTTTGCCTTTACTTCATCTGAATTTTTCTGCGATATTTTTTCTATGGCGTCTTGCCATTCCTTTTCAAAACGCAGTTTCAAATCATCATACTTTGCTCTTACCTCGTCTTTATTAGAATCGCTTAAAGCAACTATATCAAACTCTAAATCTTTGTTGATTAAAAATTTTGACTTTAACGATTGCAGCTTTAAAATTTGTGACTGTAAATTTTCATTAAGTTTTACAAGCGTATCGGTTTCACTTTTTAAATTGTTATATTCTTGTAGTTCAGAATCAGAAATATTGATTTTTGTTTTTAATTCCTTTGATTCTCTTTCAAGTTTATCAATTTCACTTCGGATTCCTTTTTCATCACCTTTTTCCTTTAATTGCGCATTCTTTTTGACTAATTCATCTTGTAGCTGAAATAATTTATTTAGCTTATTGGTTATGTCCGTATTGTTCTCTGCACTGTAAGTTTCGTAATCTGCAATTAGATTATTTTTAGCTTTATCTTGTCTTACAATTTCTTCAATAAGTTTGTCTAGTTCATTGTTTTTGTTTTGAGCAAGACGGTACATATAACTTTGTGGAAAATACTCAATATTTCTATCGTTATTTATAACTCCGTCTTTCCAAGTTACGGTAATGCTACCGACAACTTCATTTACGAATTTTGTATAATCTTCATTATTGAATTTCACTTCCTTATCACAGTTCAATTTCTTTGCAATTGCACCTAAAAGCACAGACTTGCCAGTTGAACGACCTCCAATTATGGAGTTAAGGTTTTGATTGAAATGAATTTTTTGACTGTAGAAATCACTATGTGATATTTGAACCGAATCAATAACTTGATATTCCGCCTTTTCGTGAGGTTTTAGTGCTTGAATCCTAACCCTTTGTTTTGGTTCATAAATTACTTGTTTGAGTCCTTCAAATGAACAATCAGCTTTTATCCAACAATTTTCTTTTAAAACGTATTTCTTGATATTATGATTATCTGAACAGATAATCATAGGAATATGCTTTCCTATTGCTGGGAATACAACATTGATATATCCATCTTTGTCATCTACTTTACCCAATTCATAAATATCAATTTGATTAGCTATTTCGGTCTTTTGTGCCTCACCGTGCGGTAATGAATGGGTTATATTTTCAATGCTATTTGTCTTATCTCCTGCGTGTATTGTGGTTATTCCTCCAAGACTTTTAACTAGTTTAATTGTTTCTTCTAAGTCACAGTACACTTGATTTGGCTCTTTTCCTTCTCCCTTAATCTTTTTTATATTAGTGGTATTCTCGAGTTGTCCCCAAATGTATTCGAGATTACAATTTTCTGAGAATATACCAATAAAATGAATTGGTACTTTTCCTCTTGCATCTGACAAAAATTCAATACCCGGAAGAACCAATATGTCTTTTTCTTTTCCGAGACGTTGTAACTCTTGAATTCTTTCAATGTCTATTTTATGGTGGTCTGTAATTGCAACCACAGAAATTTGATTTGCCGATAAAGTATCAATTATTTCTTGATTTGTAATGGATTTGTCACCATAGTCATATGATGAAGGTGTATGAAAATGTAAATCCCATTTTCTCCAGTCTGAACCTCTTTCAATTTTTGTCATAATTTAATCTTTATCGGTGTCTTTTTAAGCTTGCACCCAACGCTTTGGCAGCTTTACGAAGTGGCGGCTTTTGCCGATAAATTTCAACCGAAGAACGGATTTTATTTTACCTAAAACGTTCAATCGAAGACGTTTACCCACCATTTTGGCAAACTGGCTGTTGGGCGATCGCTCTTTCTTCTTTTAGTGGTTTTAAATCTTGTTTGTTTTTTTTAATCTTACTCTTTATTACACTTTTAACCAATGCATTAGCAATATGCCACATTAAAACTGGTGGTACTGCATTACCTATAGCTCTAAATTTACGAGTGTCTGACACACTATTTAATTTGAAAGATAATGGGAATGATTGAATACTTGCAGCTTCTCTTGGTGTAAATCTTCTATACCTTCCGTCAATTTTTAGTACAGGGTCTGTACTATTTAAGCTTGCCTTTGATAAGTGTGAACTAATTGTATTACAAGGTTCTTCAATGTTTTGATTTCTCCCTTTGTTCATTTTATGCCTTACTCTTAGCATTCCATCTACCGCTCGTTGACTAAAAAACCATTTT
>JAQVDG010000448.1 GCA_028698395.1 Weeksellaceae bacterium | reverse complement strand
AAGATAATTAATTGTTCAAAATTTTGACTTAATTTTGATGAAGTTGTGAACAAATACACATAAATTATTTACATGAGAAAACATAAATTTATTACAGTTGTTCTTTTATTAATAGCCGGACAACTTACAACAGCTCAGCGCGGTCAGCAAAAAGCAGAGAAAGAACTTGACCCGATTGTGAAAAATATCGTAGAAGAAGTTGAAAATAATTCCCAATTGGAAGAATTAGCATTTGAGTTGGTCGATGTAATCGGACCGAGATTAGTAGGTTCGCCCGCTATGGAACAAGCAAATGATTGGACGATAGCAAAATTTAAAAATTGGGGAATCGAAGCGCATAAAGAAGAATTCGGACAATGGGATGCTTGGGAAAGAGGAATTTCAAATATTGAAATGACGTATCCGAGAATTAAAAGTTTGGAAGGTACACAATTGGCTTGGTCACCGGCAACGAAAAAGCCGATAGAAGCAGAAGTCATCAACTTGCCTTATTTTAAAAATGAAACTGAATTTAAATCTTGGTTACCTTCCGTAAAAGGAAAATTTGTATTGATTGACCAATACCAAAGATGGGGACGACCTGATTATCAGATGAAAGAATTCGCTACGGAAGAAGATTATGCTACGATAAAGCAGCAAAGAAAACAAGATGAAGAAGCTTATAATGAATCAATCCGAAATACATCGTATTCTAAAAATGAATTAATCGAAATCATTGAAAACGCCGGAGCTGTCGGAATCATAGGTTCATATTGGACAGGAATTATGGGAGCTAATCGGATTTTTGGAGCAAAAACAAAAAAAATCCCAACTTTAGATATTGCTTTAGAAGATTATGGATTACTTTATCGTTTAGCAATGAACGGAAAATCACCAAAAATTAAAGTTTATACCGAATCAAAAAGCAAAGGAAAAACAAAATCTTTTAATACAATTGCAGTAATTCCGGGAAAAGAAAAACCGGAGGAGTACGTTTTACTTTCAGCACATTTAGATTCTTGGGATGGAGGAAGTGGAGCCACTGACAATGCGACCGGTGTTATGGTTATGATGGAAACAGCCCGTGTTTTGAAAAAAGTATATCCTAACAATAAAAGAACGATTATCATTGGACTTTGGGGCAGTGAAGAACAAGGTTTAAACGGTTCTCGTGCATTTGTAAAGGATAATCCGAAGATTATAGAAAACATCCAAGTTGCTTTTAATCAGGATAGTGGAACAGGTAGGATTTCCAATATTAGCGGTCAGGGCTTTTTACATTCGTATGATTTTATAGGGCGATGGATGAGTGCTTTACCACAAAACCAAAGAAAACATATTGAAACAAGTTTTCCCGGTCAGCCGGCTCGTGGAGGTTCGGATAATGCTTCTTTTACAGCTGCCGGAATTCCCGGAATTAATTTAAGTTCACTGAATTGGGGATATTTTGGTTATACGTGGCACACCAACCGGGATACTTATGATAAAATCATTTTCAGTGAAGTGAAAAATAATGTGATTGTAACAGCAGTTTTGGTTTATCAGGCTTGTGAAGAGGCAGAAGTAATTAATAAAGAAAAAATAAATTTACCTGAAGGACAAAAATGGCCCGAAGTAAGTGAACCAAAAAGAGATGGAAATTAATCCGATATCGAATAATAATTAAAAAAACCTCGGACAGAAAAATATTTGTCCGAGGTTTCATTTTAGAATTCAATTGTTAAGAAGATTTTTTTCCTCCAAGCAAAACGACTTCATCAATTTTAATTTCCGTAATAAAACGTTTTTGACCTTCTTTGTCTTCGTAATCCCGGTAAGTGATTTTCCCACTTACTGCAATTTCATCTCCTTTGTTAACGTACTTTTCCAAAATATCGGCAGTACGTCCATAAGCAACTACATTGTGCCATTGCGTTTCTTCTACTTTTTCACCTTTTGCATTGGTGTAATAATCCGAAGTAGCTAAGCTGACTTTTGCTAAACTTCCATTTTCAAAGTTGATAACTTCTACTTCTTTTCCCGTTCTACCAATTAAGGTAACTTTGTTTCTTAGTGACATAACTTTAAAATTTAATAATTAAACATTCAGATAAGAGTATTTCTTTGTCATCTCAAATCTCTGCTGCAAAGTTGTATCTGTCGAATAAACTAAGTCGGTAGTTAATTGTTTAAAATCGACTATAACCGTTTGTAATTATTTGAAATTGGATAAATCACACTAAAACAGATGGTTTGATGAAGAGATTTTTTGAATTTTTTTCAAGAGAAAATATTATAATGGGAAGTTATAAACCACCTGTTTTTGACTTTTTTTTATTATAGTTGTACTATTTTTATCACCAAGAAAGCTTTTCAGTCAAAGACACAATCAAAAACAATTTTTTGCTAATAAAAAAAAAACATTACTTTTGCAGCCGTTTTCTAATGAAAATGCGAATGTTAAAGATTCATTTTGGTTTTTTTGGCTGCGTGGCCCTTGAATTTCATCTTTCACATTCGATTATGTTTAATCTTCCGGTGTGAAAAAAATGATTGCAAACCGGCAAATAAAAAAATAAAATGAATACATTTAAAGAAATGGGCTTGAATGAAAGCCTGTTAGAGGCTGTCCATGAATTGGGTTTTGTAGAACCGACTCCCGTTCAAAAACAAGCAATTCCCCACATTTTAAC